>DAOUSD010000176.1 GCA_030627405.1 Deltaproteobacteria bacterium | reverse complement strand
TCAATTATATACAGGATGAAACATATAGAGAACTTAATCAACAGGTCAATGAGGTAAAGAGGATGTTGAACAGTTTTATCCAAAAGCTAACCGCTAATGGCTAAAAGCTAACCGCACAGGTCGCAATAATTGTATGCTTAAATGTTCCAATTAATTTCATCTTCCTCAAATAAATAAAAAGGCGTAACCAGATTGATTTCACAATCCAAGTTACGCCTTCACTTTCGCCGCGCCCTTTTAAAGACCGGCGACCGCAAGATGTCCCTTATAAAGTTTTATTATTCTAATTTGAAACTTCTATCAATCCAAAGAATAACCTCTGTCAAGGCTTTTTAAAAGAGTTGTCAACAACCTGAGGTGGCGGGGCACTTAAATTTAGAATTCTATAGCAAGCATGGTAGTCATCAGATGCCTTGTGTCTTTATTTTCATATTTGCCGTACAGATATTCAAGAGCAATGGATGTGTCTTTAAACAGACCATAACTTACGCAGCCGCCGAATTGTTTTTCCGGCAAAAAATCACCGCAGTCATTACTTCCCTCATAGCAGACAGCAAGATTTAGACTGTCGGTAACACCACATGCAAGCTCAATAGTCCAGGCTTCCGGCCTGTAGGATCTTCCTCCGTCAAAACTCAACTCACCTGCTTTAAAATCATCGATGGCTCCCAGATATTCTGCATTGAAGAAATATTTATCCAGAAGGGAAGCAATTATGAATGTATTGAACCCGCCGATATGATTTTTGATCGTTGCAGTTGCCTCTTCCTGGAGAGCGTCGCTGTCGGCAATGTTGGAAATACCGGATACACCCGCAGTTAAATTCAAATCCGGTACAGTTGTTTCCGGAAGAGTAAAAACCGCACTTGCCAGGTAATTATCTATATGATTTTCATCTCCTGTTTCATCTATATCTCCGTTAAAGGCACCGACGGAAACCTCAAGCAAGTCATTCCTGAAACCTCCGACAACAGCGCTTTCATTTGTTTCTCCAAGCTCCAGTGTCAGCGGATCTCTAATAAAATGGCTTTCAAACATTCCAAAAGGAATATACATTTTTCCTAAATCAACATAAAGAGGCACCACATCCGCTCCATCAATTGTGATGATTCCCTGGTCCACATCAAATTCTGTGTCGTCTTCTTCATATAAAAAGAAAAGACTTGCTTTAACATGCTTCGCGATATCAACATCAAAGCCAATTTCGACTGTTGCAAGAACAAAATCACTTGTGTCCGTATCTCTTACCGATGGATCATGGAAATTGTAGTCTTCATAAGAAGCCTCGACCTCTATGCAAGCGCCGGGATGTATTTTATCAGCCCATTTTCCAAGCAGGCTCGTAATTCCTGCATCATGGGCTTCTTTATCACCGGCTTTTGCTGAAGATTCTATTTCCTGCTTCATTTCAGATGCTTCTTTGTCTCCAGCTTGCGAAGAAGATTCCATTTCCTGCCTCATGTCAGCAGCTTCTTTGTCGGTAATGATATTTTTCTTTTCAAGAATTTTCAGCAGTTGTTCGGTTTCCTGGCTTATTGCAAAAGCATTAGAATTAATAATGAACAATGCTAAAAATAACGTAATCCCAATTACAATAAAATTTTGTTTGCGCATAACTTCTTCTCCTCCTGATTTTTGTTTTACTATTGACGGCTCAATGTCATTAACTTAAGGATTCCTTAATCCCCCCCCTAAATCATAATGTCCCCATACACACGCTATCCAATTTTCTCAAAGTTTTCGTGCCATAGGTATACCGCAATCAGGGCATTTCATCTTGCTGCACGAGATACCCGTGATATGTTTCACTTCCTTTTTGCACCTCAGACATATGCAAAATCCTTCGGGGCCGGCCCCAACTTCCCATCCGATCTCCCCTGCACTTGAAGCAGGGTTTTCTTCAGGATGCCTTTCTTTTCCTGATTCCGGGTGCTGCTCGTCGCACACTCCCCTGCCTCGGCCTGTGCCGCTTCCTTTGCCCTGTGGACCTGTTCCATCGCGATTCGGCATAAAAAAATCTCACTCCTTTTTTAATTCAGTCAACTGCCTTATCTCCCCCCTTCCCCACAGCTTTACTAAATCTGTAAGCTGCATAGAAAACCAAGCCTGTAAAAATTTCCGGCGCTTTTCAGGCAATTCAACGGCTCATCTGCACAGCTTCGGCGAAAAGCATCCTTACTTTACCACTTTACCGCCCTCAAGCCGGCGGTTTTGACCAATCCTCGATGATACCCATGCGGGAAGAGTCTTTCAAGCTCTTCCAGCTCAATTTGATTCGCATCACAGCATTCATATAATGTTGGAACAAAATTGTTTTTTTCGAAGCAATCACGGAGGGAATAAATTAGTTTCCAGTGCTTATCAGACAATCCACCCTCTATTTTCATTTCATCTGCTTTGTTGATAGCAAAATCCCGGTCCCATTCTGAAGGATCTACAAGAAATCCAAAGGCATCCACTCGATAAAGTTTTTCTTCCGGTTTGGGCGGTGCTTCTTCGTAAGCTGGTGTCACCCTGGATTCAAGCGCCTGTTCACCATAATAAGGCACGGTACGATCCCTGTAAGTTATGCCTGCAAGCTTACAGGCGCCTCTCAGATATCCTGTTGGAAAAAGCATTTTCAGGTTTTTATATGATAATCCACTCGCTCTGCAGGTTTCATATGCCAAAGGACTCTTCCCTTTTTGCTTAAACGAGTCACGAATAAAGCGAATAACATTCCAATGTTTCTCCGTTAGGCCGCCAGGTATATGAACCTCCGGCGCCATTCCAACAGCAAAATCTTCATCCCATTGTTTCAAATCAATCAGAAAATTTTGACTATCAACGCCATAGGTCTTGCCATGAAATGAAAAGGTTTCCATTTTAAGCTCCTTTCTTGTAAGTTTGATATTCGATTTGAGTGGTTGATTTCCCCATAATCTCCTCCACAAAAGCACTAAGGGCTCGCTCAAAGACACTCTCCGAGCTGGAGGCAAAGATTATAATATATTTCTTAGTGTACAGTATATGCTCTGTCTACAACTTTTTTCTTCTCTTTTTTGATAAAGCTTTAAAATGTCCTTTTGTGTCTTAGTGGCTGAACTTTTACGTATTTCTTGTTATTGCTTTAACATCTTTCCCTTTAATAATGCAATAGTTCATATCCTTGAAATGGTCAACTTATTTTGGTGTTTAATTCAAGAATGTTGGTTGGTGGATGGTTAAAATTCCCTATCACCCTTCTATTTTTCCTTGGCTGTTTTTGTCTCTTTTATTTCTTCTTTTTCTTTTATTTCCTCTTTGCCCACACTTTTTCCAAGCCTGTAAGCTATGTATACGACTAGACCTGTAAAAATAATTCCAACTGGAAAATGCATATTTTTCACCTCCTTTAAAAACTCAGAACTGCAAGCCGGGAAACAATATCTTCGACTTCTCTTTTAGTTGCTCGACGTCTTTTTCCGCCACTACTTCTTGCCAAAAATCGTGGGAAAGAATGTCTGTGTCGTATTGAACAACCACAGAGCCTGCAAAGAGGTTCAGCCTGATATCCTTGATAGCCTCGATCTGATTCGCTATTTTTTGTATCTCTTTTTCAATGCCATTCAGCTTCGGCAACTTAGTCACAATGCTGTGATTAAACTTCAGTCGTATCCGGCCTGGAATGTGGTGGGCAATCTCTGCTTCCTCAAGCAAAGGAATTAGATAATCTTCAACAGCCATAATAGTCCTCAAGCTCCTTTCTCTTGCATGGCAATCTGACGTTTTGTTCCTCTCTTCAGCCTGCCGGGTTCTTTCTTGTACAGGCTGTGGTGCCAGTAGGAAAATCCAACCAGCGCCACACCAGAGGCAATGTGTAAGCATTTTGCCTTCTTATTATCCAGAAAAAAGGCCGTTCCTGCTGCTGCCAATAGAGAAACGATCATACCTGCCTTGACAAACTCTTTTGATTTATTGTTTGGCATTGCTTTTCCCTTACTTTTTCTCTGCCTTTTCAGCTTTTGCGGGCTCTTTTTCCTTAGCTACCGCTTTTTTGACCTTTTTAACCCCTTCCTTTGCTTCTTCACTAACTTTCGCAAAAGATTTCACGATTGCCCGTTTCACTGTGTCGCTGGTCAGAACAAAGGTGGCCACGCCCCCTATAAGTATACCTGTCCAGAAAGAGGAATCGTCCGTCCTGAAAAATCTCCCCAGCCGCTCGGTCACAGTAACAGGTACCTGCGCCTGGGCATTAGTCTGTCCGTATTTTAATTCATCATACTTTCTGACCTCGGGATGGCCCTCGGGGGCTTGATCTTTGGGATGGGTATTGGGTCCGTCATTTGCCGGTGGGTTTGGTCCTGATTGATACATTTTTTCTCCTCCTTAGCTCTTTTTTTCGTTAATGTCGTGTAATACTTCTGCTTCCACATCCGCAAGCTGTTCCTTGAGCTCTTCAACACCCCCTTTGACAGAAGCTGAGGCCTTGATTATGGTCTTCATGATCCCTTTCTTAACAGTGGAATTGGTTAGTAGCAAAGTAGCCAGACTCCCGACCAAAATACCTTTCCAGAAAGAATCATTGTCAAGCTGAAAAAAGCTCGCCGGCCCCGAGGGAGCAGAAACATCATCAGCTATCTCTGGTGGGTGTCCAGGGCCTACATGGTCAGGTTTTTCCATATCTGTCCCATACTTCAATTCATCATGGCCCGGCTCCTTATGATGGCCAGGCGCAGCACCCTGCCCGCTTCCGTTGTCACCCGGGGCATCGTGTGCCTGTGCTGCCGGGCCGGCGGGATTTGCGGGCTGGCCTACGCCTTCGGGTTGGCCCTGTGGTTGCCGGCTGCCTGGATTACCGGGATCGGACGATCCGTCCGCCTGCCCTGTGCCTTGTGGTGCGGCCGGCCCTGGCTGCATGTACATGTAAGGTGGGAAGTTTCCATAACCGGGCGGCATCCAATAACCGGGCATTTGTCCC
>DAOUSD010000122.1 GCA_030627405.1 Deltaproteobacteria bacterium | reverse complement strand
TCAATTATATACAGGATGAAACATATAGAGAACTTAATCAACAGGTCAATGAGGTAAAGAGGATGTTGAACAGTTTTATCCAAAAGCTAACCGCTAATGGCTAAAAGCTAACCGCACAGGTCGCAATTTTTGCGTCAGGCTTAAATTTTAATCCTCAAAAGAGGGCGAACACAGAGGCTCGCCCCTACTGTATTCCTGCGGTTAAAAAAGGTGCTATAACTCCTGATATGGCTTTTACGCTTATCTCGTGCCTTTGACATCACACCTGAGTTTTGGCTTAATTTGCAGAAAAACCATGATTTATGGCATATTGACTCTGATTCTACTTTTTTTCAAGGCAATCTTTGGAAAGTTTTGTATCGAATTCTACAGGATAGCATCCGTCAAAACACGCCTTGCAAAATTTATCTTTAGGATCCGAAAAGCCTGTTGAATTTAAAAGGCCTTCCAGGCTGAGGTAGTTAAGGCTATCCAGGCCCAGGAAATTTTTAAGTTCTTCAATTGACTTGTTTGAGGCAATCAGCTCACCTTTCGTTGAAAAATCAATTCCATAATAGCATGGAAAGCAATGGGGCGGGCAGCTTACGCGCATGTGCACGCGGTTTACGCCAAGCTTGCGCAAAGCCTTGACTCTTGTTTTAACTGTTGTTCCCCTGATTATGGAGTCTTCAATTATTATAATATCTTTTCCTTTCAAAAGCTCTTTTATGGGATTGAGCTTTATTCTTACTCCAAAATCACGCATACTCTGGGTCGGCTGGATAAAAGTTCTTCCCACATAGTGGTTTCGTATCATGGCCATTTCAAAGGGAATTCCTGATTCCTTCGAGTACCCTAAGGCTGCATAGGTGCCTGAGTCAGGGAACGGCATTACAAGATCGGCATCGACAGGAGCTTCCCGGGCTAAACATCTGCCGTGCGCCTTTCTCATCAGATAGACATTTTGTCCGAATATTATACTGTCCGGTCTTGCAAAGTAAATGAACTCAAAAATGCAGAATGAGCGCTTTGGCGTACCGGACGCTTTAATGCTTTTTATGCCGTCTTTGCTTATAATTACTATTTCACCCGGGTCGATTTCACGCACAAATTCAGCCTGAACAAGATCCAGGGCGCATGTTTCTGAAGCCAGTACATAATGATCATTCAGTTTTCCGAGGCACAGCGGCCTGAATCCGTTTGGATCCTTGATGCCGATTATTTCTCCTTTGCTCGTAAGCGCGACAAATGAAAAAGCTCCTTTTAATCTTGACACAGTTTGTACCAGAGCATTTTCAAAGCCATGTTTCATGTTTTTGACAAAAAGATGGAGGAAAATTTCGCTGTCCATGGTAGTCTGAAAGATCGAACCTGATTCCTCAAGCTCATTTTTTAGTTGCAAAGCGTTAACAAGATTTCCGTTATGTGCTACTGCATATGATTTATTCCTGTGGCGGACTACAAATGGCTGGGCATTTGAAATTATTGAACTCCCGGTTGTAGAATAACGCACATGCCCTATGGCGCTGCCTCCTTTTAATGTTTTCAGCTGATCTATTTCAAAAACATCGGGTACAAGGCCCATGCCTTTATGCACAGCAATATCATTATCGTTTGCAACAGCTATGCCGGCGCTTTCCTGCCCTCTGTGCTGAAGAGCATACAGGCCAAAATAGCAGAGCTTTGCAGCTTCGGGATAGTCATACATCCCAAATATCCCGCAGGCCTCTCGTGGTTTATCTAAAAAATTCATCAAATATATTCCTGAATACATTTTACGGAAAGTTTTTTTTTGGTAAGCGCTGCAATACCTTTACATATTGCATTTGCTCCGGCAATAGTCGTTGTGTACGGGATGTTGAACTTAATGGCGGCGCGTCTTATGTGATATCCATCGCATTTTGTTTTTTTCCCTGAGCCTGTATTTATAATCAGATGAACTTCATTATTCATAATTGCATCTATTACATGCGGACGTCCTGCTGAAAGCTTGTTTACTAAAATATTCGGTATGGCATGGTTTTCTAAAAACCTGGAAGTTCCACTGGTTGCCATAATCTTAAAACCCATTTCATGAAATTGTGATACAACATCAACTGCCGCTGGTTTATCATGGTCTTTTACGCTTATAAAGACCATTCCCGAAGTCGGCAGATTGTATCCGGCTCCGAGCTGGGATTTTGCATAGGCATGGCCAAAATCCAAATCTATTCCCATTACTTCTCCGGTTGATTTCATTTCAGGCCCAAGAAGTGCGTCAACATCCGGCAGCCTGGAAAAAGGAAAAACAGCCTCTTTGACTGAAACATGTAAAGGGGTTTTTTCAGAGGTGAGTCCCAGCTCTTTTAGAGTTCTGCCAAGCATTACTTTTGTGGCCAGTTTTGCAAGGGGAACGCCGGTTGCCTTGCTGACAAAAGGAATTGTTCTTGAAGCCCTGGGGTTAACTTCCAGGACAAAAAGCTGATTATTTTTTATAGCAAACTGAACATTCATCAAGCCTATGACACTTAACTCTGATGCCATGGCTATTGTAGCGTTTCTGATCTCATTGAGAGTTTGAGCGTTAAGGCTGTGAGGGGGAAGGACGCAGGCTGAATCCCCTGAATGTACACCCGCTTCTTCTATATGCTCCATAATACCGCCGATTATAGTTGTTTCTTCATCAGAAATGGCATCTACATCAACTTCGACAGCGTCTTCTAAAAATTTGTCTATAAGCACAGGATGCTCAGGAGATGCAATGATTGCAAGCCTTGTAAATTTTTCAAGTTCACTGCGGTCATAGACAATTTTCATCGCCCTTCCTCCAAGTACATAGGAAGGACGCACAATTACGGGATATCCTATCTTTTCTGCTGCCTTTACGGCTTCTTCCACCGTAATTGCAGTACTGTTTTGCGGCTGAACGAGCCCAAGTTTTTTTAACATTACCTGAAAAAGTTTGCGATCTTCAGCACGGTCAATGCTTTCCGGCTGTGTACCGAGAATAGGGACACCGGCCTCAGATAAAGGCACGGAAAGATTCAGGGGGGTCTGGCCCCCAAACTGGACAATGACGCCCACAGGTTTTTCTGTCTCCACGATGTGGAGAACATCCTCTTTTGTAAGAGGTTCAAAATAAAGCTTGTCAGACGTATCATAGTCTGTGCTGACTGTTTCAGGATTGCTGTTTACCATTATGCTTTCAACGCCTTCTTCTTTAAGCGCGAATGAAGCATGGACGCAGCAGTAATCAAACTCAATTCCCTGGCCGATTCTGTTTGGGCCTCCGCCCAGGATCATAACCTTTTTCCTGTCTGAAACTCTTGCTTCGTTTTCTGTTTCATATGTTGAATAAAAATATGGAGTAGCAGCCTTGAATTCAGCAGCACAGGTATCAACCAGTTTGTAAACCGGATTTATATTAATGGATTTACGATACTGCTTTATACTGTTTTCACTGGTACCTGTAAGATGTGCAATCTGAATATCTGAAAATCCCAGGGATTTTGCCTGTTTTAAAAGAGATGCCGGCAGATCAGCGCCATTGAATTTATGAATATTTTGTTCGAATTCTACTATCTGCTTGATCTGATATAAAAACCAGGGGTCAATACCGGTTAATTCATTAATGTATTGAATTGACATTTTGTTTAAAAATGCATGGCGAAGATAAAAAATTCTCAATGAATTCGGAGTGGCAAGTTTTTGTTCGATTTCAGATAAAGACGGCAGCCTTCCTTGCTGGTCGGAAAAATCCTTACCATCTGCCCCAAGACCATATCTGCCGATTTCAAGGGATCTCAGCCCTTTCTGAAGGGCTTCTTTAAAGGTTCTTCCAATTGCCATTGTTTCGCCGACAGATTTCATGGATGTAGTAAGATAATCCCGGGTTTCCGGAAATTTTTCAAATGTCCAGCGAGGTATTTTGACAACACAGTAATCAAGGGCAGGTTCAAAGGATGCAAGGGTTTCCCCTGTAATGTCGTTGGGAATTTCGTCAAGTGTATATCCAACAGCCAGCTTTGCCGCTATTTTTGCAATTGGAAAGCCTGTAGCCTTGGAAGCAAGGGCCGAGCTTCGCGATACCCTTGGATTCATCTCTACTACTATCATATCTCCGTTTTCAGGATTAATAGCAAACTGGACATTTGAGCCGCCGGTGTCCACACCGATTTCTCTCATTATTGCAATAGAGGCATCCCTCATCTTCTGGTATTCTT
Source organism: Deltaproteobacteria bacterium (assembly GCA_030627405.1). Taxonomy (GTDB): domain Bacteria; phylum Desulfobacterota; class Desulfobacteria; order Desulfobacterales; family ETH-SRB1; genus B13-G4. The sequence goes on along the minus strand of DAOUSD010000122.1, from coordinate 1,915 downwards.
TATCGCTGAGAGTTTGAGCAGGTGCAACCGTAATGCTGTCGCCTGTGTGTATGCCCATTGGGTCCATGTTTTCAATAGAACAGACAATAACTACATTGTCTTTATTGTCCCTCATGACCTCCAGTTCATATTCCTTCCAGCCCAGAACAGATTCCTCAAGCATAATCTGTCCGATCAAACTCGCATCCAGCCCCGCCTTGGCGTATTTTTCCAGGTCTTCGGGGTTATAGGCTACACCGCCGCCTGTTCCGCCCAGAGTGAAGCTTGGGCGTACAATTATGGGAAATCCGATTTCAGAAGCAATGATACGCGCTTCTTCCATATTTGTTGCAATGCCGCTTTCAGGTATGCGCAATCCTATCTTATTCATAGCGTTTCGGAAGAGGTCTCTGTCTTCAGCCTTGTTTATGCTTTCAATTGAAGCCCCGATCATTTCTACGCCGAATTTTTCAAGAGTCCCGGTCTTTGCAACCTGTATCGCAGTGTTAAGGCCTGTCTGGCCGCCCAGAGTGGGCAGCAATGCGCATGGGCGTTCTTTTTCTATTATTGCCGCAACCATTTCAGGTGTAACAGGCTCAATGTAGGTTCGATCTGCCATTTCGGGATCAGTCATGATTGTTGCAGGGTTGCTGTTGACGAGAACTACTTTGTATCCTTCTTCACGAAGAGCCTTGCATGCCTGGGTGCCTGAGTAGTCAAACTCGCATGCCTGACTGATTATAATAGGGCCGGCGCCAATTATAAGGATTTTGTGTATGTCGGTGCGTTTTGGCATTATTTCATCAAAGATTTTTTTTGAATTGAGCTTTTAGCAGTTAGCTTTTAGCAATTAGCACAATAATTTCAACATATTGCTAAAGCTCAACATTTCACCCAACGGGTGAAAATCGAATCAATGGTAACCATCTGAAAGAATAAGAGCTAATTGCTAATTGCTAAGAGCTAATCGCTCATCTTAGGTGTTATCCTGTCAGACTCTTTTTCAAAAGGCTAAATTGTTACATTTTATCATTTTTTTAAATTCATCAAATAGATACCTTGAATCGTGGGGACCGGGAGATGCTTCGGGATGGTATTGTACGGCAAAAATCGGCAGTTCACGATGCCTGAATCCTTCAAGTGTATTATCGTTCAAGTTTATGTGGGTTATTTTAATATTTTTTTCATTCAGGCTGTCTATATCTACGGCAAATCCATGGTTTTGAGATGTTATTTCAACCCTTCCTGTTAAAAGATTTTTAACAGGCTGGTTTGAGCCTCGATGTCCGAATTTTAACTTAAAAGTTTTTGCGCCCAATGCCAGCGCAAGCAACTGATGCCCAAGACAGATCCCGAACATCGGGCGGTATGATAAAAGAGCCCTGATGGTTTTTATAGCGTATGAAACAGGTTCCGGATCACCAGGGCCGTTTGAAAGAAAGAGCCCGTCAGGCTCAATAAGTTTTATGGTTTCAGCGCTTGTTGTGGCCGGAACAACTAAAATTTCAAAACCAGCATATTCAAGACATCGTAATATATTGTATTTTATCCCGAAGTCAAAGGCAACAACAGAATGTTTGCTGCCGCTGTATTTCCATATATTTTTGTTTAGAGGGATATCTTTTCCGATGTGAACAGGCTTTTCTTGTGCCCAGAAATAAGGAACTTTTGTTGTTACTTCTTTTACAAGGTCTTGTCCTGCCATGTCTGGAATTTCCTGGGCACGTTTTACACAGGAAGCAGGGTCCAGATCACGGGTTGTTATGAATGCACGCATGGCGCCGGCTTTTCGGATATGCCTTGTAAGCGCGCGTGTATCAAACTGCTCAATGCCCAGTATTCCCTGGGCTTTCAGATAATCTGCAAGGGTGGAAGTTGATCTGAAGTTGCTCGGAAAATTCTGATATTCTTTTACCAGAAAAGCGGAAACCTGTAT
>DAOUSD010000182.1 GCA_030627405.1 Deltaproteobacteria bacterium | reverse complement strand
CGCATCAAGGACTTGCGAAAAGTCTCGACATATCCATTGGTATGCCTACGCTTTTCGCAAAACCTTGCTGCATCAAGATCTCGGCACATTTCTTCGCAAAAAATCGCTCAACTTAGGTACTATCAAATCGAAAACAGGCTTTAACTTTTGTCTATTTTCTAAACTAAATATAGTAAGGCATTAATATTTTAAAATCAACCAGATATTTTTTCAATCACACCTGCTGCGATCAGCGGCAGCATTATTTCATGATGGCCTACAAGATTAAAACCTTGTCCACCCTTTGCTGTCGGCCGGTTAACTACGTTAGTCATTGGGCGGTAATGTCTTATGAAATCCATATTAACGCTGGTAAAGTTTTCCAGATTGTAGCCAAGATTTCGTACCAGAGTTACTGCTTTTAAAAAAACTTCCGGCAGTATTACGGCAGATCCAACATTCATGTAAACACCGCCTTCAATTGTAGCGATTATTGATGCAAACGTCCTAAAATCTCTATGGGTTGCCCCACCGGTCTCTTTAGGATCAAATTCGGGATGCATATGAATAATGTCTGTTCCAATAGCAACATGAACGGTTACGGGGATGCCCAGGCGAGAGCCGGCGGCAAGTATGCTTTTATCCATAAGGGGCAGTTTGTTTTCATTGATGAATCGGCCGACGCCATCCCCGAGTCCTATTGATTTTTTTCCTGCTTTTTTTATGGCCTCACATAAAAAGGAGCATGTCTCATGAGCCATTCCGAAACTTCCGTTTCCTATTGATGCGGCAACATCTTCAGATGTTTTCCCTGTCATGGCGATCTCTAAATCATGAATTATGCATGCTCCGTTCATCGCAACTGCTGTAACAACCCCGCGTTCCATAAGGTCAATAATAATAGGGTTTAAACCTGTTTTTATGACATGAGCGCCCATGGCGATTACTATTGTTTTTTTCTTCTTAAAAGCGCTTACAATAGAAGAAATGACTGCATTTATATGCCTGCCGGCAAGAATGTTCGGCAGATTATCAAGGAAATCATTAATACAAGATCCTTTTACCCAGGTTTTTGCAAAATCATCTGAGGATACTTTGCTTTTTCGTTCCGACAGAGGATAGGTTCGCAATTGGCTTAAATCTATAGGTTTAAATGATCGTGGCATTTTTGCTTTATTGTCCTTTATTGAGGGAACAAAATTCTTTCAACAAGTTCGCAAAGAATATGACCCAATGTTATATGTGTTTCTTGAATTCTTGCAGTTGTGCCGGACTCAACGGAAAATACCAGATCAGCGCATTCAGCCAGTTTCCCGCCGTTACCCGTCATTCCTATTGTTAGAATTTCCATGTTTTTTGCTGTATTTATTGCTTTAATTACATTTTTCGAATTGCCGCTGGTACTGATACCAACAGCAATATCGTCTTTTTTGCCCAGAGCCCTTACCTGCCTGGCAAATATTTCATCAAAATGATAGTCATTGCCGATACTTGTTATTATTGATGTGTCGGTTGTCAGGGCAATGGCAGGGAGAGGAGGGCGTTCAATTTGAAAACGGTTTACAAATTCAGCAGCAATATGCTGGGCATCTGCCGCGCTTCCACCATTGCCGAAAATAAGAATTTTGTGGCCGGAGGCAATGTTCATGGCTATCATGTCAGCGCCTTTTATAATAAGATCTATATTGTTTTTAATAAACCTGTCTTTAACCTCTATGCTTTGTTGCAGTATGTCCAGAATAATGTTTTTCATGATGAGCTGCGGGGCAAATTATTTAATTTGTCAATAAATTCAATCGAGTCACAACCTAGATCGTTTGCTTTTTGAAATTCTTTCATGGCATATTCATATTGATTTTGTTTAAAATAAAGCCTTCCAAGTCTATGCCTGAACAGGCCGTTATCAGGAGAAATTTCGACACTTTGCCGGCAGAATATCGTTGCAACTTCAGCGTTTTCATCTTTAATATCAAAAAGATATCCAAGAGCTGAAAGAGAATCAGCATCATTGGGGTTAAGTTTTATGGCTTTTTTATAAGATGCAATTGCTTCATCAATCTTGTTGATTGCTTTATTGCAACCGCCGAGGCAACGAAAAGCGGCTCCTGATTCAGGCCTCAAAGCAACCGCTTTTTCCAGATGTTTTTTGCCTTTTTCCGCTTTGCCGGACTCAAGATAAAGCTCCCCGAGTTGAAATTCCACCTCAAATACATCTTCTCCGATGGCTTCAGCTTCAAGAAAGCGTTTCAGCGCCCTGTCTTTGTTATCCATTAACAGATTTACCAATCCTGAGTTGTATAGAGCCATGACTTCATTAGAGTCAAGCCAGATAGCTGTTTCAAATTCTTCTTTTGCTTTTTCAAAACAACCTAAAACACCGTAGCAGACTCCCAGACTGTTATGGATATTCGCATCTAAAGGCTCAAGCAGAAGCCCTGTTTTGAACTCATTTATTGCGCCATTAATGTCTCCTTTCTGGTACAATTTATCACCGCTGATATTTAAACTCACAGCATCAAAGGCAACAGCGCTGTTTGGGCCAAAAAATGCAGCATGATCAAGCGCTTTCACTGCATTATCCAGTAGTTGGTGCTTATTAAAATTGATAGTCGGATAAAATGCCATGCCTATGCTAATTGTTTCATTGAGAAGTTCTTCAACATCTTTTTGTACTTTATGGGCAAGCTCCATGCAGGAATCGTTATTTTTTTCAAAACAAAACCAGCCAAGCATATCATAGCCTATCTGACCCCACAGGCCTTTCTCATCCTTACAGATTGAGTCAATAACTTTGGCAAGTTTTACAAGCATCTCAGGTGCATTCTCTTTGCAGGATTTTTCGTTACTATTAAATATATTGTCAATACGGATAACCATAGCTCCAAATTTTAATGAAGAATTAACTTTGGCAAGAGCATGGTCTATAAATTCTTTACCTGTAAGCATGCCGGGAAATTCATCTAAAAGACCAGTCTGGCTTGCAGAAAATTCAGTGTCATATTTAATACCACTTTTTATGTCAGGGGTTTTAGAATCTGTTTTATAGAGTAGAAATTGCCCGGCAGAATCCCTGTCAAAATATAATTTTTGCTGACTTTTTGTCATTATGAGGCCTTTTTCGGCATCATGCCTAAACCTACTAAAGCGTTTTCAACAATCGAAAGCTCATCGTTCTGTATGGTTCTGAGATCCATTATAAAATAGTCTTCTTCTATTCTTCCTATTATAGGGGGTGTGTTCTCCCGCATGTGTTTTTCAACAGCATTAACGGACATTCCATTGATTTTGATGCCCACACATATGCTGGGCAGCTCTAAAAGTGGTAGTGATCCACCACCGGCACGAGAAGAAAGCTTGAATAACTTAATAGACATATTTGAGTTTTTTAGTTTTTTCAACATGTCTAAAAGTATTTTTCCTTTTTTTTCAATAGATTCTATTGGAAGGGTCAACATTCGGAGGGTCGGAATATTTTCAATAGCCTTTTCAGGATCTCTGTATAGACGAATGGTACTCTCAAGAGCCGCAAGGGTTAGCTTGTCTATTCGCAACGCCCGGGTAAGAGGATTTTGTTTTATTTGGTCAACTATATTTCTTTTACCCACTATTATTCCAGCCTGCGGGCCGCCAAGAAGTTTATCTCCGCTGAAAGTTACAACATCCGCTCCTGTTGACACGGATTCCTGGACAGTGGGTTCTTTAAATAGCCCATATTTTGAAAAGTCTATAAAAGTTCCGCTGCCCAGATCTTCCATTACAGGAATTCGATATTTTCCCCCAAGTTCAACCAGCTCCTTTAGAGAGACATCAGCGGTAAAACCAACTATACTATAATTACTTTTATGCACCTTTAATAAAAGACAGGTATCACCGTCAACAGCTTTTTCATAATCTCTAAGATGGGTACGATTTGTTGTTCCAACCTCCTTTAAAATCCCACCACTTTTTGCCATTACATCGGGAATTCTGAATGATCCACCGATTTCAACCAGCTCCCCCCTTGATACTATAACCTTTTTTTCTTTGGCTATTGTTTCTAAACAAAGCAGTACGGCAGCGGCATTGTTATTTACGACCATTGCGGCTTCAGCACCGCTGATTTCACATAATATATCCTCGACCGCACTATATCGTGAGCCGCGGATACCTTTTGACAGATCAAATTCAAGGTTGGAATATCTGCCGGCTATTTCCGAAAGATTTTCAACAGCGTCAGCCGGAAGCAATGATCTCCCCAAATTTGTGTGGACTATAATACCGGTTGCATTAATAGTACGTTTAAGATTCAGTTGCATAATATTTTTTACACTGCCTTTAACCTTTTCAAGCAGTAAGCTTAAATCCGGATTTTCATCAGTTATCTCTTTGTCGTCATTAAGGATATCTGTGCGAAGGTCTTCAACAACAGAACGCGCTGAACGGACAAGAACGGATTTCGGAATATTTGCGAAGAAAGGTTCATCCTTTGCATTTTCGAGAATAAAGTCAATGCCTGGAAGTCGTTGCAAAAGATCCCGTTGTTTTTTGCTTAATCCCATTTTTTGGCAAGTTTATTAGTAAGTTAAAAACTATCAGTATATAATGAACTACGCATAGACGTGGCTGTTAAGCTTATCAGCTAAGAGCTCGCCCGAAGGGCTCTAATTTATTACATATCATTATAAAGTTAATAAGTTCAATATATTTCTTTTAATTCACACCCCTAATTTTCCTGACCACAGCGCTTCCGGAAAGAGATAAAATTTTTCGGTTTCTATTAGATGTCGGTTTTTTATCTTATCGATAAAATCCAAAATGGAGAAATAAAAAATGCCTTAAACCCTTTCCGACCAGATGTTGGCAATTCAAGCTTTGACCCGAGCCT
>DAOUSD010000092.1 GCA_030627405.1 Deltaproteobacteria bacterium | reverse complement strand
CATAACGTGATACGCTGTAAATCACTTCGGGCACGCCGTGTCCGGCGCCTTCTTTTACAATTTTGTCCAGGAAGAGCGCAGAAAGAGCCGCCCCAATTGCAGGTATAATAAATGACCACCAATAATGACGAAAATTATGGAGCCATTCAAACATCGCAATAAGCGACCGGTTAAGCACAACAGCCGCCAGCCCGCTGCATGTGCCTACAATAACAGCTATCAAAATAAGAAGAAGACGGTCATCGATGCGAAAAATGGTCCAGCTTGCAGGATGTCGCCAACCTCTTAAAATGCGCATATTTTCAATACCTAATTGTCCGCTCTGTCGAGTATATTTTCACAGTCAGCTATTTTCGATAAAAGTGAAGAACTATCCGGATATGTTCTCAAAAATTCGACAAATAAGTCATCGCGTACACAAAAAGCAAGCCTTGAAAGAAGATGTAAATGATTTTTTATAGATGTGCTTAATAGAATGAACATAACAAACACCGGCCTGTCATCAACGGCCTCAAAGTCTATCGACTTTTCAAGAAAACACGTAGTTATTAAAGATTTGTCTGTTTCTTCCGGCAGAGGAGCGCGTGGATGAGGGATAGCAACGCCTTTGCCTATGCCTGTTGATGTTAAAGCTTCTCTTTCGAGCAGCCTTTTATATAACCCTTCCTTATTTATTGCCGGAACAGGCACTTTATCCACTGCCGACTTAAGAACTGATTCAACATCATCGCCCTTAATGTCATGAAAAACTCCCCCAAGTTGCATTGCAGGCAGAAGAGTTGTCAGCCCTAAGTTCTGTTCTTTTTTTCTTTCCTCATTTGGCAAAGAAAATCGAAGGCCGTGATTAAATGCCCATTTTTCAAGAATAGACTCTTTAAATATACAACCATTTCCGCTTCTATGTATCGGTATTCTGCCCTGACGTATCCAGCGATCTACAGTACTATCAGGAAGATCAAGACACCTTGCCATATCGTTTAAATTAAGTTTCATATTACAAATAAAAGGATAAGACTGATCATATTATTTGATCTAATAAAATTACCTGTTGAATAAATTGAAAATATTTATCCTTCATTTCAAAAATGTCAAGTTTAATAAAAGTCTTAAATGCATTCATCTTAAAATTCTTATAGTATTGACAGGTTTCTTCAATGATATTGATGGGTTTAGAAAGCCGTCAAAAATTATTAAAAAAATGGTAATGCTTTAGCTTTTTGAAAATATCACTTGTTAGTGATCTTTTGCTTTATTTTTTATGGAAAACGGGATTATATATGAAAATGAAGGCATCCTACACGATAAGTCAAAAGTAGTTTACACTTTGTTGATTTTGTATTTTGGCAGTGAAATTTGAAACTAGAAATTGGAAATTGGAAAAAATACAAAGATGTAGATGCCTTACCTAATTTCTAATTTCTAATTTCTAATTTCTAATTTCGACATCGGCATTCAATTCGATAACACACGCTTTTTCGAAAAAAGTGTAAACTGGTGAATGAAGGATGCCAAAGGTTTATATAATTATGACTGATGTAAAAAAATCGTACGAAATGATTACAGATTTTATTACAGGTGAAATGGTGCCGGACATTGGCGCTGAGGAGAACAGACAGGATGTTGAACGATTTTTGGTTAACGAAAAAGGATTTTCCAAAGAAGATATTGAGGTCGATGTCGATATTGAACTTGTTATTGCAGGCGAGCCCTACAAATCGCAGATAGACCTTGTTGTCTGTGTTGATGGGACAAGATATGTGGCGATAAAATGTGCTGCAGCTTCACTGGGCTCAAGGGAAAGGGAAATTATTGCTGCTTCAAGACTGCTTGAAAGCCACCAGATCCCTCTTTCCGTGGTTTCAGACGGTAAGACCGCGATAGTGCTTGATACTGTTTCCGGCAAAAAACTTGGCGATGGTTTAAATGCTGTTCCATCAAAGGAAGAGATAAAAAAGAAATTAAATTCTTCAGAACTTATTTCTTTGCCGGTTGAAAGACTTGAAAAGGAAAAACTTATTTTCCGATCATATGATGTAATGAATGTAAATGTTCAGCGCAATATATAAAACTGTAGCCGTTCACGGCTTGAAACTTGAAATTGGAAAATAGAAATTTGGGAGAGATTAAAATAGAAACTGAAAAGAACAGTACAAAAGAATGAAGGCCAAATTTCCAATTTCTATTTTCAACGTGAACGGTTACATAAAACTATAAGATTGCCTTAATAACGGACATGTAGACTTTCAGATTACTGGCCGGCTACTTCCTTGCCGCAGTGTTTGCATATCTTTGCCCTTTTCTTGATTGTCTCAGCACAAAAAGGGCATTCCCTTGTAAAATTTTTATCGTGTATTTTTTTAATAGCTTTATCCACTTCTTTTTGAATAAGTTCATTTCCAAACCTGGGGTTTTTGATCGGTTCTATTGCATCCAGCCCTCCAATATCACCTATAATTTCAGCCGCTTTTAGCCTAACCCTTGCCGGTTCCGTGGAGTCTAAAAGCATTCTTACTACAGTTACCTCATCTTTTTCCACATAACAGCCGGCAAGAATTGAAAACCCTTTCTTTATTGCCTCATTAAGAACTTCCTGTTCCATAAGTACCTGGTCATCGATAATCTGACCTTCGCCACCATGAGGACTGAATACAGGCATAAGCTCAAATTTATCTGAGCCTGGATAGCTCATGCATCTGTAGGAAGCATGGTGTCCGACTTGTTCTTCTATATCTTCCCAACCTTTTTTATATAAAGAGCATTCATCATTAAAACATATATAAAGGTAAGGAACTCCCCATCCAAGCCCGTCGCTAAAGGAAATCGGCGGAACTTCCCACAGGCTCATTTCCTGGTTGCAATGAGGGCATTTTGGTTTTTCTTGAGAGATTATTTTTTCTAGAACTTGTTCTTTTGTTTCCATTCGTTATTCTCCATTGTATGTATATTTGTAACCGTTCACTGTTGCCGGTTTACAGTTTTATGTTTTGATCAACCGTTAACTGTGAACCGTGAACTGTTACGTATATTTTTGTTCAACTATTCTGACAACTGTGCTTTATAAATACAATAATTATCTGTTATTGCATAAAAAATACACTAAGCCATATTTATGACTTGTCAATAAATATATTAAATCCTAAATTGAGCGATTGTTGAGTTTGTCGAAAATGCAAGGCGAAGCGTGTGAAGCCATAGTGTTTTTCAAGAATCTAAAATCAATACTCATGTTTCGCATCCCCTTTATGCAACAAAAGCTTTAAAGGGTAAAGGACTAAATAAATTTTTGAAGTGAAATATAATAAGAGCAAAAAATGGCTATGCGTTGACCTTGAGACATTGGAGTACAGGGCGGCATGGGATCTGCAAACAAGTCTTGTTGACGCCAGAAAAAAGAGAATTATTGACAAGGATGTCATCCTGCTGCTGGAACATCCACCTGTTTTTACGCTTGGCCGCAGGGGCGGATTAGATGACTTGACTGTTTCTCCTGATTTGCTCGAAAAATCAGGGATTCCATTAGTTCAGGTGGAAAGAGGTGGCGTTATTACTTTTCACGGGCCGGGCCAGCTTATTATGTATCCAATAATTGACCTTAATGCCGCCAGGATGAGAGTGGTGGATTATGTTGAAAAACTCGAAGAAGTCATGATCAGAGCGGTTGCGGATTCGGGAATTATAGCTGAAAGGAATTCGCTTAACAGAGGAATATGGGTTGGAAATAAAAAATTGGGAAGTATAGGCATAGCCATCCGAAGGGGAATATGTTTTCATGGCATGTCCTTAAACGTAAATATTTCAATGAAGCATTTTGGCTGGATGAATCCATGCGGTCTTAAACAAATAGAGATATCATCCATGCAGCGGGAACTTTCGCATAAAGTATCAATGAGCAAGGTGTGTGCGGCAGTAAAAAAACATATGGAATCAGTGTTCGGAGTTAATCTTATAAAAACAAGTTTGCCGGAACTATTAAAAAAATTAAACAAGAATTATGAGTCAACATCAAATATCAAAAAAACGTTTAAGAAAACCCGAATGGCTGAAACGTAATTTGCCATCAGGCCCGGCATATGAAAGAGTAAGAAAACTGCTGAGCAAGAGCAGGCTTCACACGGTATGCCAGGAAGCCAAGTGCCCGAATATGTGGGAATGCTTTTCCCGGCACACTGCCACATTTCTTATTATGGGTCCGAACTGCACGCGCAACTGCCGTTTTTGCGCGGTTGAGCAGGGCTCTTTGGGGCCGCCTGATCCGGAAGAGCCTGTAAGGGTTGCACAAGCCGCAGAAAAAATGGAATTGAAATATGTTGTCATAACCTCTGTTACACGTGATGATCTGCCTGACGGTGGAGCCGGTCATTTTGCAAAAACGGTCAGGGAAGTAAGAAATAAAATTCCGGATGCGCTTGTAGAAATTTTGATACCGGATTTTCTGGGCGATAAAAGCGCCCTTAATATAGTCATGGAATCCAGTCCCGATGTTTTGAATCACAATGTTGAAACAGTGAGTCGTCTTTATCCTTTAGTGCGGCCCGAGGCTGATTATCGACGTTCACTTGCAGTCCTGAGGCAGGCCAAGCAACTAAACCCTTCCGGTTTTACCAAGTCCGGCCTCATGCTTGGCCTTGGAGAGCTTCCCGGAGAAGTCGAGGAAACGTTGAGAGATCTGGTCGAAGCCGGATGCAATATGCTGACAATTGGACAATATCTTCAGCCTTCAAAAAAACACATAGAGGTTGATCGTTTTGTTCCTCCAGAGGAATTTGATAACTGGAGAAAAACCGCCCTTGAAATAGGCTTTTCTGAAGTTGCCGGCGGACCGTTTGTCAGAAGTTCTTACCATGCAAAGGAACTGTATAAGAAAGTTAAATATTAGCTTGTACCGAGGAACATTGAAATTAGAAATTTCTACTTTCCAATTTCAAGTTTCAAGCCTTGAGCGGCTATGATTGGGCAAAGAGGGGGTATTGTCAAATGTCTCGTAACATGAGCATCAAAATGGAACCTATAGGTTTTGTGCAGACTGATGCCGAAAAGATTCCCCGGCATTGGAGTGTTTCGGATGAGGAGGGAACATTAGTCATCAATGAAAAATATCTGCATGGACTCAAAGATATCAGAGCCGGCCAACGCATTGTCGTGATTTTCCATTTCCATCGAAGCCCGGAGTTCACTTCACAGTTTCTCAGCCAGACACCTCCACACCGTGAAGAGCAACTGGGCGTTTTCAGCATTTGTTCGCCAATCCGACCCAACCCCATCGGCATGTCGGTTTTGGAAGTTCTCAGGAGGGAAGACAACGTCATTTACGTCAAAGGACTGGACATGCAAGATGGGACACCTGTTTTGGATATCAAACCCCATGTTGAAGACAAACACAGTTGTCCGAGTTTCGAAGGCAAACGGTGAGTGACACCAATACGCCGCATCAATATGCTAAACCGACAACTAATTTACAAATGAACATCCCCATAGTTCACCGACGGTCATGCAGAACATGGCGGAACATAATAGATTTATTGATTTTTTTACTTTGCAAGGTTATAGATGACATCGGAAAGACGCAAGTAGGGAACTCTTCAAAAAGGTAAAAAAGATATGCACATAAAGGACTGGCCTGAAGGGGATCGCCCCCGGGAAATGCTTTTGGAGAAATGCTCGGAGGCTCTGAGTGATGCCATGTTGCCAGCTATCCTTACGGTCGAAGATACGCATCCCTTTTGTTTCCTAAATTACAGAACAAATTGACACAAAACCGCTATCTATGCTTTAATATTATAGATTACAATCTGTATGAGCCTGTTCATAGTGTTAATTCTTCATTTTTTGTGAAAGGTTTTCAATGGGCTATTCCGCATTTCTGATACCACGGCAAGAGGCGATTGGGGGGGGGGATGGCGAATAACGGAAAAATAAAAGAGCTTGCCAATTTTATCTGGAGTATTGCGGATCTGTTGAGAGGTGATTACAAACAATCCGATTATGGAAAGATCATACTCCCTTTTACAGTTTTGCGAAGGCTTGACTGTGTTCTGGAGCCCACAAAGCAAAAGGTCCTCGATTATCTGCCGAAATTAAAATCCATGAAGTTTAAAAATACCGAGCCGGTGATTAACAAAGTTGCCGGTTTTAATTTTCACAATAAAAGCAAATTAGATTTTGAAAAGCTGAAAGCTGACCCTGATAATATAGCTGCAAATTTAAGAAACTATATCAACGGGTTTTCCAGCGGTGGCAGGGAAATAATAGAATATTTCAGTTTTAATGATCAAATCGCTCGCCTTGATGAGGCTAATCTGCTGTTTCTAATTGTTTGCCGTTTTGCTGAAGTAGATCTGCATCCTGATGCTGTCTCAAGTATTGAAATGGGATACGTCTTTGAGGAACTTATCAGGAAATTCTCTGAATTATCGAATGAAACTGCCGGGAAGCATTTTACACCGAGGGAAGTGATCAGGTTAATGGTCAACATCCTTTAAAGGAAGATATCAGGGAATATTTCGAGCGGGAGGTTCTGCCCCATGTACCGGATGCATGGATTGATGAGAGCAAAACAGTAAAGGGCTATGAGATCAATATTACGAAATATTTTTACAAATACAAACCGTTAAGGAGTCTTGAAGAAATCCGGGCGGATATTCTGGCGCTGGAGGAAAAAACCAAAGGATTGCTGGGGGAAATAATCAAATAATGGAAAGGAACCTGATTTAAAGGGTTTTTCCGCACAGAATCTGTGGAGAATGAAGCAATTTTATGAAACTTATCGAGATTAT
>DAOUSD010000088.1 GCA_030627405.1 Deltaproteobacteria bacterium | reverse complement strand
CAGGATGAAACATATAGAGAACTTAATCAACAGGTCAATGAGGTAAAGAGGATGTTGAACAGTTTTATCCAAAAGCTAACCGCTAATGGCTAAAAGCTAACCGCACAGGTCGCAATCTTTGGCATGTCAAACAAACCGTAAATCTCGATGAGAGAGAGCCATTGGCAATCACAGTATAAGTTGTCCGTGGCGGGACTCAAACAGTTTCCGCACGGCAATCTATTCCAGCGAATCAAGCGGGCTTTTGACTCCCTGTTCTCCCTGGCGCAGCACATGGGTGTAGATCATGGTTGTAGAGACATCATTATGCCCCAAAAGGCTTTGGATTGTCCGGATATCAGTGCCTGTCTGCAAAAGGTGTGTCGCGAAAGAATGCCTGAAGGTATGAGATGATATTTGCTTGGTAATATTGGCCAGTTTAACTGCGCGCTTAATAGCTCTGTCCAGAGAGGAAGGATCCATGTGATGCCTGCGTATTATGTTTTTACGTGGATCCCGTGAGAGTTTTGTTGAAGGAAAAACATATTGCCACGTCCATTCTTTGCCGGCGTTTGGGTACTTCCTGTCCAGGGCGTGCGGCAGGTATACTTCGTCGTAACCTTTAGACAGATCATTTTTATGTATCAGCTTAACGCGTTCAAGGTGTGTTTTTAACGCAGGCTTGATGCTTTCCGGGAGCGGGACCAACCGATCTTTGTCTCCTTTACCGCTGTGGACCCTGATTTCGTTTATTTCGAAATCAATATCCTTAATCCTCAGCCGGATACATTCCATCAGCCTTAGTCCGCTTCCATAAAGCAGCTTTGCCATAAGCTGTGTCGTGCCGCTCATACCGCTCAACACCAGCTGAGTTTCCTCCTTGCTCATAACAATTGGAAGGCGCTGCTTTTTGGAAGACCTTACAGCATTGATGCGGCCATCAAGCGGCTGTTTGAGGACTTCCCGGTAGAGAAAAATCAAGGCATTGAATGCCTGATTCTGTGTGGATTTTGAGACGTTTTTTTCAACAGCCAGCCAGGTCAAAAATGCTTCGACCTCTGATTCCCCCATCTCCTTGGGATGTTTTTTGTCGTGAAAAAGGATGAACCGTTTGATCCAGCCTATGTAAGTGTACTCGGTGCGAAAAGCATAGTGCTTCAAACGCATGATGTCGCGCACCTGATCCAGTAGTTTGCGAGGTTTTTTGTGATTATAAAATTCTTGCTTTTTCATTAAAAATTATGCTATCCTAACATAAGATTAAAATCAAGAAATAATATATTGATATCCAATATCATTGATTTATTTCTTTACACTTAATGGTTATATTAAGCCTAGTGGCAGGAAAGGCCTGTAATAATACCAAGTTATAAATAAATCACGATCGATTTTCCAAGCGACAGGAGAACAGAGCGATCATGAGAATGCCGGAAGAGCTGGAAAGACAATATGTTGCAGATAGCTTAGTAGCGGCCGGTGTTCTTGTGCCGACAGGGCAAGGAGAGACACCTGATCTGCCGCCTCCCGAATTGCCCGCAAAAATACCTATACCTCTCAATGAACTACTCGGCCTGAAAACACCTTCCACACCCCCTGTCATCGAACTTCCTAAACTCAGCCCTGAAAACGATACATCCGGTACAACCGGAGCGTCGTGCGATCAAATGTGTCCGTGCCGAAGTGAAAGCAAAGCAGAATCTCAACAACCTCCAAAATACGAAGTCGCTGATATTTTCAATCTTTACGGAGACGAATATCGCCAAAACCATAAGCTCACGACAGATCAACTCAATGTCATGTATGCTATTTGTCATTGCCGCACCTCAGAATACGGTTTTCATGCAGATGTATGTGACAACTGCGGTCATATTGAAACTGCCTATAATTCCTGCCGCAACCGCCATTGTCCAAAATGCCAAGGCATTGCCAAACTCAAGTGGGTTAATGCGCGTTTAGACGAGCTTTTGCCTGTTGCTTATCATCATGCTGTCTTTACCCTCTCAAATCAAATATCAGTTTTAAGCCTTCACAATCAAAAGCTGATCTATGATCTTTTATTTAACGCTGCATCTCAGACCCTGCTAATTTTCGGAGATGATCCCAGATGGCTTGGGGCAAAAATAGGATTTTGCGGGATTTTACACACCTGGTCGCAGACCTTATGGCCGCACGTTCATCTCCATTTCATTGTAACAGCCGGCGGATTAAACGCTGATGGCAAGTGGATTGAGCCAAAATATAAAGGCAGGTTTTTATTTCCGGTCAAGGCTCTTTCGATAGTATTTCGTGGAAAGTTTATTGAAGGCTTTAAAAAGGCATATTACGCCGGCAAATTAGTATTGCCGGATAAACTGAAAATTAAAGATGATGATGAGTTTGAACAATGGATTGACCTGCTGGTATCCAGAAACTGGGTCGTCAATTCAAAACCGCCGTTTTCAGGACCAGAAGAAGTAGTTCGATATATCGGAAGATATACTCATCGCATAGCCATTAGTAATCACCGCATTATTTCCATTACCAACGGACAAGTTTGTTTTTCCTACAAAGACAACAAAGAAAAAGATAAGAGCAAAGTATGGAAAGAAATGACCCTGCCGGCAGATCAATTCATTGAGCGTTTTTTATGGCATATTCTTCCGAAGCGTTATCATCGCATCCGTCATTACGGCTTTTTAAACAATGGCAAAAAACATTCCAATCTTGAAACAATCCGTGAATTTTTTAAAACTCAGGAAAGCGTTGAAGAGCTTGCCGAAGTCATAACAACCGATGATGCAGACGGCATAACATGTCCGAAATGCGAAAAAGGCAGGTTAAGACCGTTTCTGGTTACAGACAGATATAACCAAATACTTAAATTTGATCTCTCAGTATTTTTGAAGAAAGAAGCGCGTGACACTTCATGAAATCATCAAGACTACGAATCATTTTTTAAAACAGTCATAAGACCGCATGGATAAATGCGTGCCAATTAACATTTAACCGGATATTTCAGCAATAAAATGATCAAATTTGTGCTATACAAGTTTGAATGTTACGTGATTTTCAATAAAAACCAGGCCAAAGATAATGCCATCATGATAGCATTAAACAAAAACTGCTGGTACTTTACACCATAGACGGAGCTAAAGACCCGGCTTAATATAACCAGACGTTGAAGCGACAAGCTGGAAGTTGTATAAGCTTGAAATTATTACATATTACCGATATGCTGTGATAAAATGCTGTTTTGCGTCTTTTACCCGCTTGACGCTTAACTCAGTGTTCTACATTTGCGGCATTATGAGCTATCGCACTATTTATGACCGATATTTGTCGCATTAACACGACATATACTAAAGCGGCTATCTCAAACAGAGCAGTAACCTTAGCATAACTGGATTACGGAAGACTACTTTGTTGAGAAGAAAACAAGCGTAAGACACGATAAACGATTATCAAAATAACTCATTACGTTTTGATATGCACAAATATAAATCAAAAGAAAATTGTGGGATCCGTGCAGTTGCTTGTTACCGGTTCCTGGCACATTAATAGCAGTGCAACAACACAGCACTGTTTTAAGCTACTTGAACGTCAATCAGAACCCGTTGAGTTTTCTATTTATCAATTTAAATTTAAAAGGACTGCAGGTCAAATTATTATGTGGGTTCTTGTTTTCCTTGCAAAGGCCGTCTTGTTGAAATTATTATGGTAATGCTATGATAACAAAATCTTCATCTTACACAAACAAGCTAAACCACCTTGGGTTACTTCCCGACGGAAATCGTCGTTGGGCTGTACAACATGGATTGTCATTAACCGAAGCATATTCGCAAACCGTATACAAGCTCTCGAATTTTATAGATATCGCATTTTCATCTATAGAAGAATTACAATCTTTCTCTATTTACTTCGTCAGTCGACAAAACCTCAACAGATCTACAACTGAAATTGAGCCTCTTTTTGTTTCTGGCATTAAGTTCATTGATGAATTTATTATCAAGATCATTGATAAACACCGATTAAGGTTTCGTTGGGTCGGTCACCAAGATATTAATCAATCTCAATTCATTGAGTGTGACCAATATTTAGTAAAGCATTTTTTTAATAGCATGCATAGAATCGAAAATTATTCAAACAAGTTCATGAACAAACAGGTGTTTGCACTCGTTGGTTATGACCCATTAGTCGAGTTAAAACATGTTTTAGCTACAGAAAACATCTCGCATTTAGATATATCATCATTCTTTGTTCCATATAATATAGACCTTGTCATCAGGCCAGGCGGTCATCAACGATTAAGTGGCTTCTTGCCCATACAATGTTCGTATGCAGAATTTCTATTTCGTGAAGCATTATTTCCTGATTACCAAGAACAAACATTTATAGAAGATTGTTATTCATTTAAAACCAGGCATCGAAATTATGGATTATGATACATATAATTGCCTAAACCCGTCGTTCAACCCGGACAAAGCAGCAAGTGGCTTTTCCGGTTAACTCTAATAGGCTTGACAGAATGGAAGAAAAAGAAAAGAAGTACCACGAAATAGTGAAAGCCTTCTCTTTTTGGTTTTCAGTGTTTGGCGCCCTATTACTTGGTTGTGTAATGAGCGTTTTTTACGCAATTGAGGTTTTTAAGGAAGATAGTTGGATTATTGAAATCTATAAAGAGCATTTTGTTGCTGGCGTTGGATTACCTTTTGCAGCAATAGCGGCTGTTTTTGTGGTTATTATATTTAAGCATCAAGATGGTCTTATTGAAATAAAAGTGATAGGGTTCGAGTTCAAAGGCGCAGCAGGCCAAATCATTATGTGGGTAATTGTTTTTCTGGCCGAAGCAGTTGCTCTAAAAATGCTGTGGTAGCCGAAATAGCCTAACAAATAAGGATAGATCGTGAGAGCGAAGCGAACCACGATCTTATCTGGTTGTTGGACGAGCCCAGTGTATCTCTATAACTCGACCATCAAGTTTTAAAAACTTGATAGTCGAGTAAACAGTAACGAAGTTATGAACTGTAGTGTAGAACCAGGCGCTTGAGATGGACTGGGCAAAGCCGTGCCGCTTTTGGAAGGTAGTATTTGACCAGTAGTTTTTACCTTTATCATAATTTTTCGATTATCGTTGCCCAGCCACTCAGCTCTATGTTGGGCGGAAGGAAACAAGATATGGCAGAACTGATTGCAATTCTGGCTCTTTGTACCAGCGTACTGCTTCTCATCGTGCACTATCGGAATCAGGTTGAGCGTCGCCACGGGGAACTCGCCAAGTTACGCTCTGATTTAATGCAAAGGCTGTCCAGCTTTCATCGCAACATGATGTCGTTTCAGATGCACATAGAGACAGCAAGGCTGGAATTGCGTCGTATGCATGAATGCGATGATAAGTATCAATCCATTGAGAGGGTGCCCAGAACAATCGAGAAGGTGCAGAATTTAATCCGAAGGGTTAAGAAAGTGCTGAGTTATTTGGATGGGCTCGATACTGCGAAGGAGAATAAAGGTAAAGTCCTCATGAAACTCCAATCGACCGAACATGATGTCCGTGACCTTGAAGACTTGGGTAGCTGGACTTGAAAAGGATGTGCTGGATTTTCTAATACTCATTCGTTCCAAGCAGGAAAAGGCAGGCGAGCAAAGAGCAGAGCAACTTGGCAAAGCCCAACCAACAAATTCAGCGGACCCAAAGGGCCGGGCCGCTGATTAAATCGTTAGGGGTGGTTACCAACCTGTTTACATAACCAGATGTTACGACAAAACTGGTCGAGTAATGGAAAGGAAAATTGAGGTACTATGACAAAAGTAGATTTAATACTTGAGCAAAGCGAGAAATCATTCACGACAGAAGCCAACCGAACGGAGCGCTTAACTGGAAAGGCTGAGAAATACCTTGCGGCCATCGGTCTATTAGTTACTGTTGGTTTAGTGAATATTAAAGGGCCGTTCACATTCGGTGGCACGTTTAGTGAAACCTGCTCGACATGGCTGAACGCAGCTACACTTATTGCATTTGCAATGGGTTTTGCCCTTACAGTTTTTACAATGAGAACTAGACATTACGTTTCTCATCCCCATGGTTCCACCCTTATTGATGAACTTAAGGACGAGGAAATAAAACTGTATGAGGCGCAAGTTCGGGTAGCAAGGATGTACTTGGAGGCTCGACGTATTAACGCAGAGATTAATACCGAACGTGCGAGTGTACTTAAGGCTAGCGGTGTTTTATTCATTTTGGGCTTTGTGTTCGCGGTAGCCAGTCGAATCGTTAGTGGTTCATAAATTTTTCTCAAGGAGAATATTGATGTCAGAGCAATGCGTTGATTTTATTCTTGATCCAAGCGATCAGGAATTACTGAGCTGGATAAGAGAAAAAAGAAAAGGTTTGGAGACAAACAAAGATGCACTTCTCTACTGCCTGCGAGAATATGTCAAGCGCCAGCAAGTTGTACCGCAAAATATTGTGCGGCAATACATCCAAGATGACGGGCAGATCATTCCAATTTCTGTTTTTAATGCGAAGCCTATAACACCTGGCCCTGCTCCAGAATTGCCGTCACTCTTGAGTTCACTGAAAAAAAGTTTCGGGGGTGGTAGTAAACAAGGTGGCCCTGGAAGTCCTACTGGAGGGTTTGGTGGGGGAATTGGAAGTGTTGGACCGTAAATTGATAAGTTCGGGCTTGACAAATAAACACATCTAACGAATAAGGATAGATTGTGTGAGCGTAGCGAACCACAATCTTATCCGGTTGTTGGACGAAGCCGCTACGCGGCAGAAAAAAAATCAAAAGTAGTGTATAACTCCTATACTTGTCCAATTTCGGGCACTTTTAAAAAAGGAGTATACCATGAACCCAACAGAAGTAAATCGATT
>DAOUSD010000052.1 GCA_030627405.1 Deltaproteobacteria bacterium | reverse complement strand
ATCATGAAGGCAATGATACTTGCCGCGGGTCTTGGTAAGCGGCTTCGCCCTTTTACTGCAAATATACCAAAGCCTTTATTTCCTGTTGCAGGACGTCCTCTTCTGGATATCATTATTCGCAGGCTGCAGAATGCGGGCTGTGAAGCCATAATTATTAATACCCATCACTTGTATAAAAGGATAGATTCTTTTTTGTCCAGCCGGAAATATTCCATCCCTGTTTTTACCCGTTATGAACCTTTGCTTCTCGGTACCGGAGGAGCTATAAAGAATGTTGCGGATTTTTGGGATGATCAGCCGTTTATGGTTGTAAACAGCGATATTCTTACAGATATAGACTTTCGGGATGTTTATGATTTTCATCTTAATCATAAATTTACCGCTACCCTTGTTCTCCATGATTATAAAGAATTCAACAATGTATTAATCAGCAAGGAAGACTTTATTAGAGGCCTGTATGAAGAGAAAAGCAATGAGAACATCGGTTATGAGAGAAAGCTTGCTTTTACAGGGATACAGGTTCTTGATCCGAAAATTTTGGATTTTATTCCGGATGGTTTATTTTCCAGCATAATTGATGTGTATAGAGAATTAATATTTTCAGGCCGACGGCTGAAAGCTTTTATTGCACAAAAACATTACTGGAAAGATATTGGAACACCTGAGAGTTACAGAGAAGCCGTTATAGATAAATTAGCACCCGAGGCATTCAAACAGGCGTGGCCGGATTTTACTTTTAAAAACATAAGGCGTGACGGAATCAAGGGGGATGGATCAGGCAGGCGATGGTACAGGGTAACAGCAGAGGAGCATTTGCCCGGCAAGGTATATGAGGTCCCATTACGGAAACTTATTATGGTTGATCACGGCATCAGAGCACAAAGCTCAACATCAGAGGTGGACTCATTTATAGCGATCGGTCGCCATCTTTATGACAGGGCAATACCTGTGCCTGAAATACATCTTTACGATAATTTTTCAGGTCTGGTATTTTTGGAAGATCTGGGCGATGTAAAACTTCAGAAACTGGTCATGAATACTAATGACCAGGAGAAAGTTGCTTTATATTATAAAACAGTTATTGATGTTCTTATAAAGATGTCAACTTCAGGGGCAGAAGGTTTTGATTTATCTTGGACATATCAAACTCCATATTACAGCAAAGATCTTATACTTGAAAAGGAATGCCGATACTTTGTTGATGCATTTTTAAGAGGTTATCTTGGCATGGATTATTCTTTTGAAGATTTTAAAGATGAATTTGAATTACTTGCTGAGAAAACACTTAAATTTCCAGTTAATGGATTTATGCATAGAGATTTGCAATCCAGAAATATCATGTTTAAAGATAATAAGTTTTATATTATAGATTTCCAGGGCGGACGCATTGGCCCAGTTCAGTATGATCTTGCATCTCTGCTTATTGATCCATATGTGGATTTGCCTTATCAACTGCGGTCTCAACTGGTTGATTACTGTATTAAGGGGTTTGCAAAATTTCTTCAGATTAATGAGGAGCAGTTCCGCTATTGCTTTAGATATTGTTCCCTGGCAAGAAATTTGCAAATACTTGGCGCATTTGGTAATTTAATACGTGCTAGTGGTAAAATATACTTTGAACAATATATTCCGGCAGCAGTAAAAACTTTGAAATATAATCTTTCAGCTTTTGAAAATGCAGAATTTCCGGGCATAAAATCGGTTGTAAATAATGCAACCTGTGCTTTTAGCGGTTAGCTGTTAGCATTGAAAAAAGAGGATGTCGAACAGTTTTATCCAAAAGCTAACCGCTAATGGCTAAAAGCTAACCGCACAGGTCGAAATAATTGGAGGTGTTAAATGGAGCGAATAAAAGTAATGGTAAACGGAATTCCCGGCAATATGGCAGTGAATGTGGCAAAACATGTCATGAACGATAGTATGTTTGAACTTATACCATATGCGCTTACAGGACCCGAAATTACAGAAGCGGAATATACTTTAGATTCTACGGTTATCAGTCTTATTCATCCGCAAGAATCTGAAAAAGTAATTACCGAGATAAAAGAAAATTATTTTATAACTGTGGACTATACTCATCCTTCATCTGTAAACAGCAACGCCGGGTTTTACTGCAAGCACAATCTTCCCTTTGTGATGGGTACAACAGGGGGCGACAGGAAACTCCTTGAAGATACTGTTTGTTTATCATCCATCCCTGCAGTAATAGCACAAAATATGGCAAAGCAGATCGTCGGATTTCAGGCAATGATGGAATATGCTGCAAAAACATTTCCAGATCTTTTTAAAGGGTATTCCCTTGAAATCAAGGAAAGCCACCAGAAAGGAAAAGCAGATACCAGTGGAACAGCCAAGGCCATGATCGGATATTTTAATGAGTTAGGAACCCCTTTTTCTAAAGATGATATTAAAAAAGAACGCGATCCCGAAGTACAAAAGAATATATGGGGTATTCCAGAAAAATATCTTGGAGGGCACGGATGGCATACTTATACACTTGTTTCAAGTGATAATACGGTTCGCCTTGTTTTTTCGCACAATGTCAACGGCAGGGATGTTTATGCAAAAGGAACACTTGATGCTGTTTCATATCTGGACAAGAAGGTCAAAGATGGCGTGAAGGGAAGGGTTTTTACTATGATAGATGTTCTTAAGGGCAGGGATTAGGGATCATGGATCATGGATCATGGATCATGGATCAGGATAAGGTAATACCTAAATTGAGCTATTAGCGGTTAGCTATTAGCAGTTAGCACAATAATTTCAATATATTGATAGATGTCAACATTTCACCCAATGGGTGAAAATCGAATCGCTGGTAACCACCTGAAACAATAAGAGCTAACAGCTAATTGCTAAGAGCTAATCGCTCATCTTGGGTAATAATAAAAATGAAAAACATAATATTTATTCTTCTATTTTTGACAGCTACAGTTGCATCTGCCTTTGCAGATGAGATGTTTCCAAAAAAGGGATGGACGGACAGGCCGGATCCTATAGCAAGCCAGAATGCTGTGGCTGGAGGAGAGATTTCAACTTTTGCAGGCCAGTATCCGAAAAGCCTGAATTATTACATCGACAATAATGTTCTATCTGCAGAAATCTTTGGAGCTTTATATGAGACATTATTATCCATTAATCCTGTTACCCTGGAATATGAACCAGGGCTGGCTGAGAAATGGGTGATAGCGGATGATAAAAAAATTTTTACCTTTTATATTGATAAAAAGGCAAAGTGGAGTGATGGCCGGCCGATAACAGCTTATGATGTCAAATGGACTTATGATGCAATAATGGATCCCGGGAACCTTACGGGACCGCATAAAGTAAATATGGAACGTTTTGAATCACCAGTTGCAATAGATAAATATGCCATACGTTTTAAAGCTAAAGATGTTCACTGGAAAAACCTTGGCGCTGTCGGCGATTTTCATATTTTATGTAAACACGCGTTTGAAGGGAAGGATTTTAACAAGATTAATTTTGAATTCCCCGTGGTTTCGGGGCCATATAGACTCGGAGAGATAAATGAAGGAGTTTCTATAATTTTAGAGAGACGTGAAAACTGGTGGCGCAGAAAATTTAAAAGGTCTCGTGGGGTCGGCAACTTTCAAGCTATTAGATTCAAGTTTTTTACTGAGAGAGAAAATGCATTTGAGGCGTTTAAAAAAGGCATGATTGATATTTATCCTGTATATACTTCCAGGATATGGATAAATGAGACAAAAGGCGATAATTTTTTAAAAAACCGGGTAGTAAAGCAGAAAATTTATAATTATAACCCTGTTGGATTCCAGGGATTTGCAATGAATATGAGGAAGCCGCCTTTTGATGATTTAAGAGTTCGCAAGGCCATGTCGCTTCTTCTTGACAGGAGAAAAATGAACAGTCTTTTGATGTACGATCAGTATTTTCTCCACAAATCCTATTTTGAAGATCTTTATACAAAAGAAAATCCGTGTACTAACGAGCTTGTTGAGGTGAACAGAAAAGAAGCTCTAAATCTTCTCAGGCCGGCCGGCTGGGTTGTAAATCCTGTTAATGGTTTTCTTGAAAAAAACGGACAAAGATTTTCTTTTAAGTTTTTAACGAGAAATGCTTCTTCAGAAAAATTTTTGGCAATTTACTCTGAAGATCTCAAAAATGCAGGAATGGAACTTGTCATTGACAAAAAAGACTGGGCTGCCTGGGCAAGAGATATGGATGAGTATAATTTTCAGATGACATGGGCTGCCTGGAGTTCCGGTATTTTTAAAGATCCTGAGGGCATGTGGTCTTCAAAGGAGGCTGATAGAAAAGGCGGAAATAATATTACAGGTTTTAAGAGTATCAGGGTTGACGGGCTGATTGAAAAGCAAAAAAGAAATTTTGATATAAACAAACGCAATGAAATATACCGTCAGATTGATAAAATAATATATAACGCTTTTCCATATGTGCTTTTGTGGAATATAGACTACACCAGACTTTTGTACTGGAACAAGTTTGGAATTCCTGATAGCGTGCTTTCTAAATACGGCAATGAGGGCAGTGCTTACTGGTACTGGTGGCTTGACGAAGATTCAGAGGCGGATTTACATGATGCTTTAATGAATAATTCTATACTGCCGCGGAAGAAACTTTCAATATATTTTAATGAAGTCTTTCAGCAGTAAACAGGAGGAACACATGGACAAGCCTATCGAAAACTATTGGAAGATCCGCCTTGAAGATCTTAAGAAATCTCTGGAAGAAAATAACTTTGAGGTTTTTCTTGTAAATAACTCCTCTGAGGCAAAAGCAATTGTGCAGAAAGAAATTTTTCCCAAAACAGGCGCA
This sequence comes from Deltaproteobacteria bacterium, assembly GCA_030627405.1. Lineage (GTDB taxonomy): Bacteria > Desulfobacterota > Desulfobacteria > Desulfobacterales > ETH-SRB1 > B13-G4. The sequence continues at coordinate 3,260 of DAOUSD010000052.1, read as the reverse complement.
AAGAGTGTTTCATGGGGAGGCTCCTTAACATTCACTAAAACCGGGCTTTATCATGATATCAAGAATAATCCGGATTTGGAAGTTCTAGACGTTTATGATAAAAATCTTTCTGATGAAGAAAAAAATAAACTTCGAAGAAGAGCACTTCTCGTTGACCTCTTTATTACAGGGACTAATGCAGTCACCGAAACAGGCAGTCTTGTCAACCTTGATATGTACGGGAATCGTGTAGCAGGTATTAGTTTCGGGCCAAAATATGTTGTCATCCTGGTTGGCCGTAATAAAATTGTTCCGGATTTAGAGAGTGCTATGTTTCGTATTAAAAATTATGCAGCTCCGGTTAATAGCATGCAGTTGGACAAGAAGACACCCTGCGCCAGAACTTCCCGCTGCGAAGACTGCAAAAGCCCTGATCGTATCTGTAATACCTGGACAATAACCGAGAAATCCTTTCCCAGGGGAAGAATTAAGATCGTTTTGATAAATGAGGATATGGGATTTTAATCCACAGATTACGCAGATTTATTGGGTTAAATTTGCGGGGTAGTTCATGTGTTCTCTACTATTTCAAAAACTTTATCTATTGCCTTATCAAGCAGTTCCGGCTTTGTCCCACCGGCCTGTGCCATATCTGGTCTTCCGCCTCCGCCTCCGCCGACTATTGCCGCAACCTGTTTGACAATATTTCCTGCATGGAAGCGATCAACAAGATCTTTTGTAACCACTGTGATGAGCAGCACTTTTGGTCCTGTATTGCAGCCAAGCACAACTATGCCTGACTTTATCTTTTCTTTAAACTTATCGGCCAGGTCTCTCAACGCAGCAGGATTGTCAACTGAAACCTTTTTTGCAAGCACTTTAATATTGTTTATTGATTTAATATCATCTTCAATTCTGTCTGTCGATCTGGAAGCCATCTGTATCTTTAATCTTTCAACTTCTTTTTCAAGATACTTATAGTCAGCCAGGATCTTCTCAATTTTTTGCGTTAAAGCTTCAGGCTTTTCTTTGACCAGGCGGGCTGTATTACGGAGTATATTTGAAGTTTTTTGTGTATACATCAACGCGGCATCGCCTGTTAAGGACTCAATTCTTCTGACTCCGGATGCCACGCTGGATTCCCCGATTATTTTAAAGAGTCCTATGTGGCCGGTATATTTTGTATGAATTCCACCGCAAAGCTCTTTGCTGAAATCGGCAAGAGAAACAACTCTGACTCTTTCGCCATATTTCTCCTCGAAAAGAGCTGTAGCGCCGGATTTTAAGGCATTTTTCGCATCCATTTCCTCAATCTGTACAGATACATTCCGGCGTATTCTTTTGTTCACGAGTGTTTCAATTTTATCAAGGGTGTTCGTATCAACCTGAGAAAAATGAGTAAAGTCAAATCGAAGCCTGCCGGGAGCCACAAGCGAACCCGCCTGTTTTACATGGTCACCAAGAATCTGTCGCAGAACAGAATGCAGTATATGAGTTGTAGTATGGTTGCAGGCAGTTGCATCACGTTCATTTTTGTCAACAGTTAAGATGACATTATCTCCCTTTTTAATATTCCCTGAAATGATTTTTCCTTTGTGTATTGTCAGACCGGTTGGGTCTTTAATTGTGTTAGAAATCTCCATTTCAAGATTCGGGCCTGTTATTTTGCCTTTATCACCTACCTGGCCTCCTGATTCAGCATAGAAAGGTGTAAAATCGGTTATAACTTCTATTTCTTTTCCGCTTGAAGCTTTTTGAACTTCATTGCCGTCTTCCACGATAACAAGGACCTTTGCATTACAGGAGAGTTTGTCATAACCAACAAACTCGGGTTTTATTCCTTTGGCCGATAGTTTTTTATAGGCATCACTGACTTCTGAAAAGGCTGCGACAGATCTGGATTTGGCGCGTTGGCCTTCCATGGCGTTATTAAATCCCTGTATATCGAGGCTGATATTTTTGTCTCTGACCACGTCTCTGACTATATCAAGAGGGAACCCGTAGGTGTCATACAGTTTGAATATTAATTGTCCTGGGATTTCTTTTTGTCCCTTTGCTTTTATATCTGAAAGTGTATCGTTGAGAAGTTTAAGGCCATTATCTAAAGTATCTGAAAATCTGACCTCTTCGTTTTTAATTACATTTGTGATAAAAGCATTAGCTTTTGAAAGTTCCGGATATACAGGCTTCATTATATCAAAAACAACGCTTGCAGTTTTATGAAGAAAAGGTTTTACAAGACCTATATGACGTCCATAACGGATAGCTCTTCGTATTATGCGGCGCAGCACATAGCCCTTTCCGTCATTGGACGGTAGTATCCCGTCTCCTATAAGAAATGCAGCGGCCCTGCTGTGATCGGCAATTACTTTCATTGCTATATCATCTTCAGATGAATCTCCAAGCCGCTTTTCAGAAAGGTTTTCGGTTTTATTTATTATAGGAATTATAAGATCGGTTTCATAGTTTGTAGGTACATTCTGGATGATGGAAACTATTCTTTCAAGACCCATACCGGTATCAATGCTGGGTTTCGGAAGAGGAGTCATTTTGCCTGAAGCATCCCGGTTGAACTGCATAAATACGAGATTCCAGATTTCAAGATATCTGTCACATTCACATCCTGCTCTGCAATCCGGTCTGTCGCATGCAAACTCTTTTCCCCTGTCCATGAGTATTTCAGAACAAGGTCCGCATGGGCCTGTGTCGCCCATAGACCAGAAGTTGTCTTTTTCTCCGAACCTGACAATCCTGTCTTCGGGCACACCAATATTTTTGTTCCATATTTTATAAGCTTCATCATCATCTATGAATACAGAAACTATTAATTTATCTTCCGGCAGCCCGTATCCGTTTACAAGCAAATCCCAGGCAAACTCAATACTCTTTTCCTTGAAATAATCACCAAAAGAGAAATTGCCCAGCATTTCAAAAAAAGTATGATGTCTCGCAGTATAACCCACGTTTTCCAGATCATTATGTTTACCACCGGCTCTTACGCATTTCTGAGATGAAGTCGCCCTGACATAGCTTCTCTTTTCTTCACCTAAAAATGTCCGTTTAAATTGCACCATTCCTGCATTGGTGAATAACAGAGTTGGATCGTCTTGAGGAACAAGGGATGAGCTTCTCACAATCTTGTGGTTATGCTTTTCAAAATATTCAAGGAATTGTCTGCGAATTTCGTTGCCTGTCATTTTCATAAGTTACCTGTTACTGCTTACTCTTTCCCGATCCCTAATCCCTGATCCCCGATCCCCGATCCCCGATCCCTGATCCCT
>DAOUSD010000060.1 GCA_030627405.1 Deltaproteobacteria bacterium | reverse complement strand
AGGATGCCTATATTTTAACAAAAGATTACCATTTATTACGAAAGTATAGAATTTGCCGCATCCAGTACTTGCTCTACGCTTATCTGCTTCATGCAGTCTATTGTATTGCACTGTCGCTTAAAGCAGGGACTGCAATCCGGTCCTGATCTCAAAATTTTATGTTCTGATCCGAAAGGCCCGGTTCTCCATGGAGCTGTCGGCCCGAAAAGAGCTATAACAGGTGTCCCAACTGCTGCTGCCATATGCATTGGGCCGGTATCTGTTGATATAACAAACCTTGTTTTTTCATAAAGTGCTGCAAGTGTTTTCAGTGTTGTTTTACCTGCAAGATTTATTGCTTTTTTACTCATAAAGGACATTATATTTTTAATTGTGCTTTTATCTGATTGACTTCCGGTAAAAATGACGCTCGCATTATATTTTTCAATCAACCTGTCGGCAAGCAAAGCGAACTTCCGATTATCCCATAGCTTTGTTTCCCATTTTGCAACCGGGTTTATTGCTACAAGCAACCCGGGACTTTTAATCCCATGACGTTCCAGAATAGAATCTATAAATTTACGGGTGTGATCAGAAACAGGGAGTTTGTATTCAATCTCTTTTGACTTGATTCCCAAGGCATTAATAAGCATCAGGCTTCTTAAAAGAGCGTGGTTATCCATATTAACAGGAGGAATACGCTCGTTTAAGAAAATGTAGCTATGTTCCATATGCTCCATGCCTTTATCGAAACCTGTTTTCCGCTTCCCTCTGGCTAATGCTATCAGAACAGCGCTTTTTAGCAGCCCCTGAAAATCAATTATTAAATCGTATTCCGTATCTCTCAGCTCTTTTATAAATTGATACGCTTCTTTAATATTTTTCAGGCAGGCCGGCCCGAAAATTTTTTTTATCCATTGCTTTCTTTTTGAAATAATAACGCGATCCAAAGCTTCATGCCCTATAACGAGACTGGAAGCAGCTTTTTCAATCAGCCATGTTATATGTGCAGCAGGATAATGTTTTCTGATGGCATTAAGCGAGGGCAGCGTATGTATAACATCTCCAATAGCACTCAATTTAACGATAAGTATTTTCATGTGTAAATTATACTTCAGTTTTCCATTAAAAGTTTTACAGCGGCATCATATACCATTTCGACAGTAATGTTTTTCATGCACCTGTGGTCTGTAGGACAGTCTGGTTTCAGACAAGGGCTGCAAGGCACAGGGACCCTTACAATCCGGCTTTTGGGGCTACCGGGACTGGTTGTTATATGGTCGGTAGAACCAAATATCGCAATCTGCGGAGTATCAAGGGCTGCCGCAACATGCATCAAACCTGAATCATTTGTAATAAAAAGTTGACACCTCTCAATTAATGCTACAGCTTCACGAAGGCTGGTTTTGCCGCAAAAGTTCACGCAACGGTTTCCCATTAATTCAGAGATATAGTCTCCCAGTGCCTTTTCGCCAGGTCCTCCGAATATAGTAATTCCGGCCCCGCTGTATTCCTGCAGCTTAACACTCAGTGCAGCATACCGTTCAGGAAACCACCGCTTTGCAGATCCAAAAATAGCGCCCGGGTTTATTCCGATAAGTCTGTCTTTTCCTGTAATACCGTGTTTTGCTAATAATTCTTCAGCATGTTTACGCTCTTCGTCTGTTAGGACAAGGGTTAGTTGCCTGCCGTCTGATTTTAGTGAAGCGCCTTCAAGAATTCCAAGATAGTAATCGATTTGATGTACTCTTTTTAAGGCAGGCTTTAGACAAATACAATGTGTAAGCAATAGACTCCTTGCATCGGTGTTATATCCGAGTCTGTTTGGGATTCCTGCCAAAACAGCTATAAGGGCGGCTTCAAAAGCATTTTGAAGAAGGATAGCAAGATCGAACTTTTCTTTTCGCAGTTCCTTGCTCAAACTGGGTATGCCGGACAGGCCTCTATGTTTTCCAGCAGCATCGTAAATCAAGATATTATCAATATAAGGATTGTTGTAAAAAATTGGGGCAACCCAGGGTTTTGCGAGAAGGCTTATCTTTGCTTCAGGAAAATTTTTGCGCACAGCTCTGATTGCCGGTGTTGTTATTATAGCGTCTCCAACCCAGTTGGTGGAACGGATTAGTATGCGCTTTATTTGTTTAGAACGAAGATCTTTCATTAGCCTGTATTAATTTTTTAGGGACTTGGAAATAAAGAATATACCAAAATTGCGCAGGATTTTTGTTCATCTTCAAGGCGCGGCTGAAAGCGCATAGCGAGCTATGTAACGGAAGCCGCAACGCCGAAGATGGGCAAAAAGACAAGCAAGATGGTATATTATTTATTTCCAAGTCCCTTAAGCCTGTTTTTTATAAAAAGATTGAACTCATTATCATAATTTTCAAATGATATCTTTATGCCCACAACCACAAGGTCAATTGGCCATGCGATTCTGTTTGCAATCCTGGCATAGTCCTTTTCCGTTGTAATAATAAAGTCTGCATTAGATTCTTTTGCTGATTGTAATATCATGTCAAGATCTCTGTCCGTGTACCTGTGATGGTCTGTAAATTCCGACCAACCCGTTACCCTGCAGTTAAACCCTTTTACAGTATTGTAAAAATCTATATTTCTTGCAATACCTGAAAAAATAAATGCTGAGCGCCCACGCAAGAATTCAAAACCCTGTGTACACGAATCTCCATAAATTCCTTGAGATGAAACAGCTCCGCCTTTGACGACTTCATATATATATGGAACATGTATGGCCTTAAAAACTGGTTTGCCCCTTGCATAAGTTTTTAATTTGACGGAATTATACGTACTTTCCGGCTCTTTAGCAACATCCGACCTCGTTAGAATAAATGCATCACCACGCATCAGAGCTGAAAGTGGTTCCCTGAGTGTGCCTCTTGGTATAAGCCGATTATTGCCGAAAGGACAAATATTATCAACTAGCACCAGGTCAATGTCACGCTTGAGCCGGAGGTGCTGGTAGGCATCGTCAAGCACAATAACGTCAGGATTAAAACTGTTTAAAGCCGTCATGCCTGCATTAAACCGGTTTTTACCTACAACAACAGGTATGCTTTTCAGTCTGCCGGCAATCATAAACGGTTCATCACCTGCTTTGTCAGCTTTCATGAAGATTGTTTTCCCATCACTTACAATTCCTCCGGTTTTTTCCGCAAGCCCTTTATATCCCCTGCTGATCACTACCACTTTATATCCCATGCGTTTTACCAGCTCGGCAACATGAATAGTCATTGGAGTCTTGCCTGTGCCTCCGACTGTAATATTCCCAATTGATATTACTACACAGGAAAGTTTTTTTGACCTTAACACACCCCTGTTATAAAAAGTTTCTCTGGTTTTAACAGCACTGCCGTAAATAAGGGAAAACACGAATAATAAAGACTCGAAAGAAATAAGACCGGCTTTCCTTTTACTGGTCATAATGCTTTCGATTTTTTTTAAAACATTGTTCATAAAAGCTAAACCGTTACCTTCAAGTAACTTCTCAAAAAATTCGGCTAAAGATAAAAAAGACGAGTCCGCTGGTGATGAAATGTAAAATAGCTGACTGTTTGAGCATCTTAGTGAGCTTTGAGAAAAAACAGCGCATAAGAAAATTTCTATTTAAGGCATATGATCTATCGCTTAACCAATACGTATTAAAAGGATTGGCCACTGTTTTTTCTTTAGGCTCGCTTAGATGCGAGTTTCAGATATTCTTACATTTTATTATCAGTGGGCGAGTCTTGTATCATGTAATTTGCCAGGATTTATTGAAAAGTTACTTATAATCTATTCAGCTAATTGAACCAGGGTTGTTGCAAGATTTCCATATTTGTCTTCAGGAAAAATTTCGTTCATTAGTAATGAAGTCTCTATTTCGAAATATATATTAAAAGATTTTTTCTTTGAAATTTCTTTCAAACTACCCTTCTCTACGCTAAGCTTTAATATCATGCACTTCTGGAACATAGTTGATGCTTCAAGTTTTTTTAGAAATAGAGCTATTTTTTCTATAGAACCAGCGTATCCTTTCAATAAAAGTTTATCATAAATATCAGACCCATAAATATCAGACCCATAAATATCAGACCCATAAATATCAGACAAGGACAAATTCATAAGAATTATATCCTCCGGTATGTTATCTTCCAAAGTCTCCAGCAAACGATCCCAAGGAAAAATATCGATTGCAATTAACTTGTTTACAAATAAGGCATCAGTTTTTATTTGTTTTATTTCCTCTTCTTTTAATTCCTTATGAAGAAACTTTCTTTGGGATTGATTTTGCTCCAGTTTTCCTATCTTCTCTTCATGCTCAGATATCTCTTTTTGATATTTAACTCCCATATTAATATTGTATCCGGTTATAGCTGATAGAAAAATGACAGCACCAAACACAACTGAATAAACAATGCGTTTATCATGGTATTCCAAAGTCGCCATATTTATTTTTATGGGTTTCAATTTGTATTATTACTCCCTAATTAGTACCTGTCCGAAAACTCAAAACACCTGAAATTATAGTCAGTTGAATGCTATTCTCAAGTAGAAAGCTTTTAGCGTTTAGCTATTAGCCCTTAGCTTTGTTTTTCAGCAGTAGCTTTTAGCCTAAGAGCTAACCGCTAATGGCTAATAGCTTTAATCAAACAGCCAGGCTTTGAGCAGCACCGATCGCTGATGTATAGGACAAGAGATTTTTTAAACCTTTAATCTCACTATGGGAAATAGCTTTTTCTATTATTTGCTTTTCATCTATTATATGTATATCTTTTTTAAATATACTTTTCAGCACATCTTCCAATTTCCCCAGTTTCTCCTCTTCCAATTCCCTCAGTTTCCCTTCTAATTTCTGATGATACTCAACCTGATTTCCAATAAAAACTTTTTCGATTTGTTTATCAGGATTTTTATCCAAATAATGCAGCATAGCCATGTCTATATTCTGGTAAAAATGAATATCTGAAAACCCTTTCTTTACACCATAATAATAGATTAATTGAGCATCTTCGAATACAAATAATGTAAAAAAATTATCAAAAAGACCTATATATGCTACACAAGCTGTTTGTGCCAGTTTATTAATGTTATTAATGTAAAAGTTTAGCTGGTTAACACAAGATGGCCGAATAATTTTTGCATCAATTTTTAATTCTTTTAAACTTAACTCATATTCATTAATTACATCCTGAATTCCGATAGTGACGAAAAGGGCACTTTCACCTGCCGGATTCTTCCCGACTATGTGATAGGAAATCTTCATATTTTCGACAGGAAAAGGAAGCCATTTTTCAACGCTCCACTCAACCATTTTTTTAGTTTTTTCTTTAGACTTCGGCAGCTCTCCATATTTATGGATAGAACTTTTAACTATCTCATTGGGAATCGATAGTCCTGCAATTGAAACTCCACCTGCAAGCAATCCCATAGATTCTCTAATGATTTGATGGAATAGTTCTATATTAATTATATTTTTAGATTTGTATGATAGTTTAATTGTATTTTCGGGGATAGGAATGCTTCCACATCGCAATAGCTTCCATCCATTTTTTAGCTTTTCAATTTGAGCAACTTTAACAGATGTCTTGGTTATATCTAATCCGGTCAATATTTTGGGGGATCCAAGTTTAAACATTAGTGCTACGCTTCTACCTCATTTGACTCAATAAAACTAATACGATTTGCTTCCCTGAGAGTTGTCTCTCCATTTAAAACTTCGTTAATAGCGGCTTTTCGCAAAAAAACAGTTCCTGACTCTGCTGCTTTTTTCTTTAAGACAGAGAGAGGTGCCCTTTTAATAAACATTTCTCTCATATCGTCATCCAGTACAACAAGTTCAATTATTGCCTTTCTGCCTTTGAACCCAGTGCCTTTACAATCTTCACAACCTTTGTCTCTATAAAAGTCACGACCTTTAATCAAATCGGGATCAATACCGGATTCAACCAGTTTTTTTTCAGAAATACTTGTCTTAATTTTGCAATGGCAGAGAACTCTGATAAGTCTTTGTGCAACAATACAATTCAGCGCTGCCATCAAGTTATAAGGTTCGATACCCATGTGCATAAAACGAGCTACAACCTCAAACGAACTGTTTGCATGGACTGTGGTAAAAACCAGATGCCCGGTAAGTGCGGATTGAAGAGAAATTTGAGCTGTTTCCGAGTCACGAATCTCTCCAACAAGAATTTTATCAGGATCATGTCTTAAAATGGAGCGAAGACCTTTAGCAAAAGTAAGTCCTTTTTTTACATTTACGGGGATCTGAACAATCCCCTTGATCTGGTATTCGACTGGATCTTCTATGGTTATAATCTTTACATCCTTACTGTTAACTTCTGAGAGTGCTCTGTAAAGTGTGGTCGTTTTTCCACTGCCTGTGGGGCCCGTCATAAGAAACATACCATAAGGTGCGTGTATCATTCTTCGCATCTTCTCAAGTTCTTGAAGCGGCAGTCCCATACTGTCAAGCCGGAATTCGCCGGCATCGGCAACCAGACTATTTTTATCTAAAATCCTTATTACCGCATCTTCTCCAAATATCGTTGGAAGGATTGACACTCTAAAGTCAATGTATCTATCCATTACTTTTAGTTTAAATCTTCCATCCTGAGGAATTCGTTTTTCAGAAATATCCAGCTCGGACATAACTTTAATCCTTGATATCACCGGACTTTGATGGCTGATATCAAAAGGCTCTGTAGCCTGGTAAAGCATCCCGTCAATTCTATACAGTATAATCATCCCTGAGTCTGAGCTTTCAATATGTATGTCGCTGGCTCGTTTGTCTATTGCATCAAGAATTGTGGAATCTACCAGCTTAACAATGGGGCTTTCCTCTGCAGAAACTTTTTCACGGCTGAGAATTTCTTCCCCTTTGTCTGATTGCCTTACAATTAGCAGGCGCATATCATCCGAGGCTGTATCAAGTACACTCTGAGAAGTCTCGACTTTCTTTAGAATCTCTCTGATTTTGTTTATACCGGCAATAACAATTGAGATATCCATGTCTATCAGCACTTCAAGTTCGTCAACCGCGTTTAAAAAATCAAGCGGTTCGGATATAGCTATTACCAGTGTATCCCCCTTTTTTTCATAAGGTATGAACTGATATTTCGTCATAATTTCGGGGGAGACCATATGTATAAGTTCAGGAACTTCAATGCCTTCCAAATCAACATATTGATAGGAATATTGTGCAGCAATTAACTGAGCTAATTCTTCATTATTAATCAAGCCCTCTTCTATAAAAAGTTGCCCAAGGCGCTGGTTTGTGATTTTTTGTTGTGGGATGATAGAATTTAGATCATCATCAGTCATGAAACCAAGCTCGACTGCCAAGTCTCCAAATCTCTTCTTTTGATATGATGTAACAGTCATAATTTTTTTATCAGTTAATATTTGAACTTAGCGCCCTTCGGGCGGACTTTCCATAACCTATTGATTTAATACTCAACAAAATGGAGATTTCTATACTATCAAGATAAAAAATCCACCTATATCCTATAATACCGAATTCATTAGGCATAAAATGGAAATTCCTATACTATCATGTTATTTATGGGTGTCCCCTTGCCTGCTTGCTATGTGTTCGCACGCCCTCTACATTATATTCATACTGCCACTAACATAGCCTTCCATATCCAACGCTACATAAAAAAAACCTAATGCCTTTAATTTATTGTTAATCTCCAGCCTGATTTTTTCATTTAATATTT
>DAOUSD010000289.1 GCA_030627405.1 Deltaproteobacteria bacterium | reverse complement strand
GCTCAAAAATAACTTCACATTTTGATGCGCCGATCCATCCCGCATGGCTGCGTTGCTCGTCGGTTAAATAGCTCGCTATTCGCCCTCCTTGCGCCTTGCCATGCGTACGCCTCAACACCTGAAAATGTAAATTTATTTTTGAGCGAACCCTATGCCATTTGACTTAATAAAAGTCATCAGAAGATAAATATGAATATACCTTCTTATAAAATACATAACATTCTCAAAGTATTGAGCGAACAGCTCACACAAAGTAAAACTTTTGAGCAAAATAAATTTCAGGAACAAAAACCAATTATAAAAGGAATCAATAAAGCATTTGAAGGAAAGCGTCAGGCAATCATCAAAAAAGTTGCTGATGAAATTTTTGATAGAGTCATTCGTTCAGGTATTCAAAAAAAAGTTGAGGGTGAAATTAGTTTTAAATTAAAAAAACCCGGCCCTGAATATACCGAAAAAGAAAAAAATGAATTCGTTTTCAGTACAATTGATGATAAAGATGAAAAAATTTCCGGCAGGCTTTTAATATCAGATGGCAGCGTATTGATCAAACAGCTCGAACAAGTGGTTAAAAAAAATGAATTATCTGAAAGTCTATAATATTCCTATCACCAGCTTTTTCGAACCTTTATACCACATGAATCCAGGTATTTTTTAATCTTTGAAACAGTGTATGTGCCATAATGAACCATTGACGCAATAAGCGCTGCATCGGCTTTTCCTTTAGTCAGAACTTCGCAAAGATGCTCGGGTTTTCCGGCGCCACCTGATGCGATTACAGGGATACTAACATTTTTTGAAATAAGAGAGGTCAGTTTCAGATCATAACCATCCTGAGTTCCATCTGCATCTATAGAATTTAAACAAATTTCTCCCGCCCCAAGTTTTTGTGCTTCAACTGCCCATTTCAGCGCATCAATACCCATATACTTTCTTCCTCCATTGATTACTATTTCATAACCGGAAGGAATTTTTACACTTTCCCCAACATATTTTACATCCATACCAAGAACTATGCACTGGCTTCCAAAAATTTCGGCTCCTTGAGATATAATTTCATGGTTTTTAACTGCTGCTGAATTAACACTTACCTTTTCAGCCCCGGCCAAAAGTACATTTCTCATGTCATTTACGTCACGTATCCCTCCGCCTACTGAGAAAGGTATAAATATTGTCTCAGCCACACGTCTTACCACATCAATCATGATATTTCTTTTTTCGTGAGATGCGGTAATATCGTAAAAAACAAGCTCGTCTGCGCCGGCTTCATAGTAGAAAGAGGCCATTTCAACGGGATTTCCAATATCCACATTATTTTTAAAACGTATGCCTTTTGTTGTCCTTCCTTCACGAACGTCAAGGCATGGGATTATGCGCTTACTTAGCATGTTTTATTCCCACAGGCAAAAATTCTTCAGTAAAGACAGTCCCGGTCTCCCGCTTTTTTCAGGATGGAACTGGGTAGCAATTATGTTATTGAATCCAATAACCGATGCAAAAGAAATTCCGTAATCTGTTGTAGCCAGAATATGTTCTGAATCGGTCGGATACGGATAGTATCCATGAACAAAGTAGAATTCATCCTCCTCATGCAAATCCGAAAGAACCGGATGTTTTTTAATGTTTTCCAAGCCGTTCCACCCCATGTGAGGAATTTTTAACCGGCTGCCATCTTTGGATTTAATATCCGGAGGAAATGCCTTAACAAATCCATTTATTATCTTAAGACAAGGTGTTTCATTTTCTTCGCTATATTCCATGATTATCTGAGTGCCGAGACATATGCCAAGTATTGGTTTGCCGTCAATAACCGCCTGTTTTATAACTGAATCCAGTCCAAGACGTTTCAAGCTATCCATAGCAGCACCAGCGGCGCCGACTCCAGGGAATATTATCCGCTCCGAACTGTCTATTGTTTTTATGTTATTTGTAACAATGCACTTAAAACCTAAATATGAAACAGCCCGTTCCACACTTGCAAGGTTGCCTGCATCATAGTCTATAATAGCAATCATATTAATGGACACTCGCTTCCATTATATTGTTTTACACTTTTCTTTTGGCTTCTTCCCATAATTCATTCATTTCACCCTGAGAAACAGATTCTATTTTTCTCCCGCTTTTTAATATAACTTTCTCAATATATTTAAAACGATTTTCAAATTTTTTAATGGAATCCGTCAAAGCATTTTCAGGATGAATGCGCACAAATCTGGCTACATTTACAAGGCTGAATATAGCATCTCCAATTTCTATTGCCAAACTTTCCTGATTTTCACCTGGTTCATTTAATTCGGTCTTTAATTCAGAGCATTCCTCCTCAACTTTCTGCATAACGTCTGAAATATTATCCCAGTCAAATCCTACCCTTGCTGCACGCTCTGAAATTTTGTAGGCACGTCTCAAAGCGGGAAGGCCTGAAGGGATAGAATCCAATATCGATTTATTTCCACTATGTGTTTTTTCATTCATTTTAATCCGGTGCCACTGTTTTCTTAAATCATCAGAGCGGCTGACCTTACTATTACCAAAAACATGAGGATGACGACGTATCATTTTTTCTTTATTTACAGAAGCAGCATCCTCTATATTAAAAGAGCCCATTTCCTGGAACAGCTTAGCTATAAATAGAATATGAAACAGAACATCTCCCAGTTCTTCGCAGATATCATCGGTATTTCCTGATTCAATTGCTTCTAAAAGCTCATATATCTCCTCTACAAGATAAACCGACATAGAGCGGGGCGTCTGCTTTTTATCCCATGGGCATCCGTTTTCCCCTCTTAACGCGTCAATAAGTTTATTTAAAGCATTTATTCCCAAATTTATCCCTTAAAACTTTTAATAAATGGTTCCGAAACTTTGAATGGATTATATAATTAGGGGGGATGGTTAGCTTTTCTTCCAGGCTTTTTTTAATTCCTCAATTTTAGATTCAAACTGATGTTTCATATCGTTAGGAATTACTTTAGCCATCTTTTCAGAAATAACTGAAACATGGGGGGAAAGCATAGAGCCTTTGACTATCGGCGCCCCCCCTGGAAGAAAGGAGGTAAGGGCTATCAGCAAAATAGAAGCAATTAATGTTGCCTTAATTATTCCAAATCCAGCTCCGCATATACGATCAACCCAGCCCAAAAAAGCAATATTTAGAATATACTTGATTACTACACCAATAATACTGATAATAAAAAAAACTCCGCAAAAAATAATCAAAAAGCTAACTATATAAAGGTACGATTTGTCTAAAATCCATCCTGATAATGGTTTTGCAAGGTTCATGT
>DAOUSD010000228.1 GCA_030627405.1 Deltaproteobacteria bacterium | reverse complement strand
TTATAGAAATGGATATAAGCAGGAAATTGGGGATCTTGGTTTTTTTTGGTGTACCTGCAGTTGTAGGCGGCGGAATTACCTATGCTCTATTCGGCGACAGCTATCATGCTGTATTTATATATGAATTCCTTCTTTTATTAACGGCCGGCATTTTTATCGGCAGGTAAAGAGCCTGTCCTTCAAGTCTATATACCTTTCGTATAACATAACAGCCCATGGCTCTTCTGTTAAAGCCATTCCGCAATTGTGCGCCCCTTGCCCTCCCCGCTGAGTGATGAGTGAGGGGGAACTGGAGGTGTTATGCAGAATAAAACTCCCCGTGATATTATTCTGTGGTTTTTTCTTGCTATTTTTCTTGTTTCAACATTCATGCTGGGCTGGCTCTTCTGGCCATTCATATCAATTATTGTTCTCGCTTCCGTTGTTACAGGTATTTTCAACCCTGTTTACAAATTTATACAAGTTAAAGATAAAATAAATCCTCCTTTTGCATCATTTTTGACCTGTATTATTATATTTATTGTCCTGTTTGTTCCTATAGTCTTTTTTGTGGGTATTTTATCTAATGAGGCTTACGAACTGTATCTTACAGCAAAAAGCGCCGTATTGGGCAAAGAAATTAAAAGCCTTCTTGAAAGCAGCAGAGTTCTGGAAAGTGCAAACAATATACTATCAAACATCAACATTAAGCTCACCGGAGAAGAACTCAACAAAGCGATTTCCGAACTGGGCAAAGTCGTCGGACTATTCCTGTATGAGCAGGCCAGCGCTATAGCTTCAAATGTGTTTAAACTGTTAATAAACTTCTTTTTCATGCTGCTTATAATCTATTTTCTGTTTATTGACGGAAATAAAATTATATCGTTTATAATTGGTCTTTCTCCTCTGCCAAAAGAACAAAATGAAAAACTGATTCAAAAGTTTAAGGATATGGCGGGAGCCATTCTAATCGGCAATGGGCTTGGCGGTTTGATTCAGGGGACACTGAGCGGTTTGGTTTTTATGATGTTCGGTTTAAAATCGCCTTTTTTGTGGGGTGTAATTATGGCTCTGCTCGCATTTCTCCCGATTATCGGAATTGGAGTTGTATTTATTCCTGCAACTATCTATCTTTTTTTAATGGGAAAGGTTGCCGCTGGCATATTTTTTATTATATTTTATGTAATTCTGTCCGGTTCAATTGAATATATTTTCAAACCCAAGCTGGTTGGCGAACGCGTTAAAATGCATACGCTCTTAGTATTTTTTTCCATAATCGGAGGGTTGAAATTGTTCGGAATCCTGGGCATAATTTATGGTCCGCTTGTTGTGACGGCATTCTTGACATTAACTGATATTTATCATTCCAGCTATCAAAAAATGGTTGCGCCCATGAGAAAATAAGTAGCCGTTCACGGCTTGAAACTTGAAATTGGAAAGTAGAAATTAGGGAGAAATTAAATTGGAAATTGGGAAGAACCGTATAAAAGCACGAAGGCCAAATTTCCAATTTTAATGTTCCGTGAACACTCAACTATTATAAAACAACCAAAGTTTAGGTGCCTATATGATTGAAACAGAAAAACTGTCCGAGATAAGCATCGAAAGCGAGATGAAAAAATCTTATCTCGACTATGCCATGAGCGTCATTATCGGGAGAGCTCTTCCGGATGTACGCGATGGCTTGAAGCCGGTACATCGTCGCGTTCTATTTGCCATGCGCGAATTAAAAAACGACTGGAATAAACCATATAAAAAGTCTGCACGTATCGTTGGTGATGTCATAGGTAAATATCACCCGCATGGAGACACCGCCGTTTATGACACTATTGTTCGCATGGCACAAAACTTTTCTCTTAGATATCCCCTAGTAGACGGACAGGGTAATTTTGGATCTATAGATGGAGATCCTCCTGCTGCAATGAGATATACTGAAATCAGGATGATGCGACTAGCGCATCAGATGTTAGAGGATCTGGAAAAGGAAACTGTTGATTTTACTGCAAACTATGATGAATCTTTAACAGAGCCATCTGTTCTTCCATCAAAATTTCCGAATCTGTTAGTTAACGGATCATCAGGCATAGCAGTCGGCATGGCGACTAACATCCCGCCTCATAACCTTACTGAGATCACTGAAGCAATAAAAGCCATTATTGACGACCCGGACCTTACAATACAGGAAATCATGAAATTCGTGCCAGGTCCTGACCTTCCCACTGCCGGCATTATTTACGGAACCAATGGGATATATGATGCATACAATACCGGTAGAGGCATAATCCGAATGCGAGGCAGGGCCGCGGTTGAAAAAAATAAAAGCACGCAGAAAGAGAGTATCATAATTACAGAACTGCCCTATCAGGTTAATAAAGCAAAACTCATAGAAAACACAGCACATTTGATAAAAAATAAGCGGATTGAAGGCATAAAATTTGTAAGAGATGAATCTGACAGACAAGGGATGAGAATAGTTCTTCGTCTTAAAAAAGATTTTATTGCAGAGGTGGTCATCAATCAACTTTATAAACATACCAGGCTCGAGACCAGTTTTGGAATTATCCTTCTTGCCGTTGTAAACAACCGCCCTGAGCTTCTCTCTCTTAAAGAAATTCTTGAGCACTTCATTCTTCACCGCAAGGAAATGATTATTCGCCGTACCAGGTTTGATTTAAAAAAGGCTGAAGAACGTGCCCATATTCTTGAAGGTTTAAAAATTGCGCTTGAAAATCTTGATGATGTCATTTCCCTGATAAAGGAATCAAAATCACCCGCGGAAGCAAAAATACGCCTTGTTAAAAAATTTGAATTAACCGAAATTCAGGCACAGGCGATACTTGATATGCGTCTGCAGAAGCTTACCGGGCTTGAGCAGGAAAAGATATTAGAAGAATATAAAAACATTCTTAAAGATATCTCCAGATTTAAAGAAATACTATCTAGTGAACGAATTGTTGAAAGTATTATAAAAGACGAGCTGACACAAATACAAAATGATTTCGGGGATCAGCGCCGCACACAAATAGTCACATCCACCAAAGAAATTACTATAGAGGACATGATAGTTGAGGAAGACATGGTGGTCACCATTTCAAACAGCGGTTATATAAAAAGGACCCCGATTACAGTTTATCAGAGCCAGCGCCGTGGCGGCAAAGGAAAAACCGCCATGTCGATAAAGGAAGAAGATTTTGTAAAACATCTCTTTGTTGCTTCAACACACCATACCTTCCTGTTTTTCACAAATCTTGGCAAAGTTTACTGGTGTAAAGTTTATGAAATTCCTCAGCATGGCCGTGTTAGTCGCGGTAAGGCAATTGTCAATCTTCTTAACTTTGAAAAGGACGAAAAGCTCGCCACTGTACTTGCTGTAAAGTCATTTGAACCAGGCTCACATGTTTTTATGGCAACTAAAAACGGGCTGGTTAAAAAAACAGATATTACTGCTTACAGCCACCCTAGAACGGGAGGTATAATTGCACTTAATCTGGCCCCTGATGACGAATTGATTGCGGCGAGGATAACTGATGGTACAATGAATATCTTTTTGTGTTCTGCAAATGGCAAGTCGATTCGCTTCCATGAGTCAGATGCACGCCCGTTAGGACGTGTTGCAAGAGGTGTTCGCGGAATGCGCCTTGCTGCCGGGGATTATATCGTCGGCATGGAAGTTTTAAGCCATGGTCAAACCTTGTTTTCTATAACGGAAAACGGATATGGAAAAAGAACATCTATTGACGAGTATCCTGTTCAAAAACGCGGCGGCAAGGGAGTAATTACAATAAAAACCAGCGAGCGTAACGGGCAGGTTGTTTCAATAATGCTCGTAGAGGAAGTAGATGATCTTATGCTGATGACGAATACAGGCAAGATCATACGCATGCATATTAAGGGCATATCGGTTATCAGCCGAAACACTCAGGGCGTAAAACTCATCAATATGGCTAAAGGTGAGAAAGTTATGGGTGCTGTTGGACTAATTGAAAAAGAAGAATAAAATAATTACGAATAAAAATATCGTTATGAAAAATAGCATAGATATAGATTCTACCAAAATAGGTGTTGTAGGGGCAGGAAGCTGGGGTACGGCTATTGCAAATCATCTTGGCCTGAAAGGTTTTAAAGTTGATTTATGGGTATTTGAAAAGGAAGTTAAAAACCAGATTGAAAAATATAGAGAAAACAAAATTTTTCTTCCGGGTTTTACTCTTTCTTCCAATATATTTCCATCAAATG
>DAOUSD010000011.1 GCA_030627405.1 Deltaproteobacteria bacterium | reverse complement strand
TAATCGCTCATTTTAGGTTAGAGGAAAGCCAAGAGGAAACCATTTATCTTTAGGGCCTGCATTTCTTTTAGCGAGCCGCAGGCCCCATTCCAGATTTGTGGAAGAAACCCCTATAATGGCTGTTGCCTGGCTCAAAATTCTATAAGCGCGTAAAAACTCGCTTCTTAGCAGAGTATTGCGAAAAAAATGACGAACGAAGCTGGGCAAAAGAGACAAATATATCTCAGGCCATTGGTCCCGAATGTCAACTACCACAGGGATACTATGACGGACACCGAAAAGAACAGCCTGCTCACCTACTTCAAGAGTTGGCAAACAAGCATAAATAAGATCAGGTAACTCATCAATTGGTTTGACAGCTATTTCGCGAGCAAATCCCTTGGCGACTACCCGATTATGCCTCCACCTGCCAAAGGATATACTTCGTTTATATCCAGGTCCGTAAAGCAATCTTAAACGATAGTTTTTCTGAATATCAATTGTGGTTGATACGTCGTATCGCTGCCGCCTCAACTGATGGTTGAATGTCGATGTCTACCAGAACACTTCATGACCAGACTCAACCAGTGCTTTGCCAAGCATCCCTGCCCGATACAAACGATTATCTCCGTCTATTTTCGGCAAAAAGTCACTAATCTCGACAAGCCATATTTTCATAAACCGCTATCCTCAATAACCGCCACTGTAATCATCTTATCCCCTATATTTCTTCTCTCCGACCTTCAGCGCAACCCTGATCCCGGTAACGCAAAGATCATCAACGCTGTAATTGGCAAACATAGGATTTACCGCAAATCCATCCCTGATACTCTGCCCTGCCTCTCATGACTTTTCGATTTCATCAAGGAATTCTCCTGCTTTTCTTACTTTAAGCTTGGATTTAACTTTATCTGTAAAGAAATGCGAATCACCTGTAAGTAAATAATCTGCATTTGCATAAAGCGCAGCAGCAAGTATAGGTATATCTTTTTTATGTGCTATCAGGCCTTGCGCTTCTGAAGATTTGTCAAGATATTTCTCTTTTGGTAAAATCTCTATGTCGCTTAATGCTCTATCTACCTCTATCAATGCAATCTCAAGATTACGTTGATCAAGATACTTGAGCTTCTTTTTCGTAACACTCTTGAGTTCATAAACCACATCCTCGCAAGTTATTAGATCAACTTCCGGCATATCTAATATCTTCGACTCATTACCCTCAAAAAAGATACCGGAGATCAGAATGTTAGTATCGAGAAATATTCTGTATCTCATCGTCTGATATTCTCAAGCTCTTTCAACATGGAAGTCTCGGTAATACCCTCCCCCTTAACAAGCCATCTCAGATATGTTCTGCTCTTTTTAGCATAGGCTTTTTTAAGAGCTGTATTTATAGCTTCCGAGAAATCAGAAAACATACCAAGCTTTACTTCCTCTTCTATCTTTTTATACAAATCATTCGGTATATTTGCAGCAACCTTTGGCATATCTCATACCTCCTTTGATCAAAAAAATATCCCAGGCCCAATTACGATAAACACCGACCTTCCTTATTTCCTCATGCCTTCGCCAGAACCCTGAGCCCGGTCACGCAGAGATCATCAACATTGTAATCACGAAATCTCCCATCAAGCACAGAGGAATCTGGGGTCAAACCTTGATTATTATAATAAGGAGGAATCTGGGTCCCTTAATTTTTTAAGTTTCTTTCTTGACTTCGGTGCTGGATTCTCTGGCATGAATTGGCGACGTTCATTAGTTTATAAGTTTCTCTCTGACATATCCTCTCTGTCTTTCATCTATTATCGTATTATAACAAATTTGAACCAGGCGCGAAGCGCGAAGGGTTTATTAGAGTTAAGGAAACCGTCGATAAATTTCTTTTCGATACAGGAATCGTATCATTTCAAAACTATTTCCAGTTGCTTTTACTCCAAGCCTGTAATCATCAATCCGAATCCGAAAATAACTCTGATATCCCTCAATTTTCTTTACACCTGTTATGTCTGATAGAACATTAACTTTCTTAATCTGTCCAATCAAATCCAAAAGACGCTTCTTGATCTTTGATTCATGACGAATGGCATCAAGATCCTTGCTGAATCTCTCAGTGTAGAGGATATTCATCTATCACACCGAAAGTTTTGATAGAATATTATCTTCTGAAACATACTCCCCTGTATCACCTTCTTCTATAGATAGAGCAAGCTTCATATCAAGTATAGCTTCAGCCACTGCATCCTCTATCAAATCTCTTCTCTCAGTAAGGACACTCACAATGGCTTCTTTCATCAATTCTTTAATTTCTCCCTTCGAAATTTCCGGCATTCCCATAATCGGTCAGCCTCCTTTTAATGGCTTAGGGGACATTGTTTGTTATTTAGTTTACTTTCAAATTTACTTTCAAATTTTCATTTCTGAATTGTAGAATCTAATGCCTGACGGGGGGATCGAAGGTACTTTCGTTACTTTATTTAGATAAAAGAGTGGTAAATCACGACTACAGCCTCTCACTCAACTCTTTAGACAGTCCTTTCGTCGTCGTATTTATTGCCGATTTTACGCTGTCCTGCCTAAAAATGCATCCAGCCATGAAATCTTGGGGGTTAAAATTGCGCGTTTCGTTTTTGTTTTTTGTTAGGTAATTGAAGCGGGACATCCTATAATCCTTCTGTCAAGCATAAAGTGTGCGTGTAAATATTCGGCTTACTCCTTCACGAATTAATTTTTCAACAAAACTCTAAACTTTCTATCAATAGGATACATCCAAATATTTTTAATGGGAACACTAATTTTTCCCGCCGGTCCAAGTTTTCCACGCCCTTTGGTTTGTCCAACATTGATCCAGTTGGCGGCTTTATAGCAAGTGCCGGCAAATCGATTTTTCTGTACAAAAGATTCTATCAATACTGGCCGGATGTTATATTTTTCTTCCCAATCATCAGGGAGGTGCCGAGCCGTTAAAGAGAGTATTTTTGATGCAAGGTTTTTCGATTTTATTCAGGGCAAAATAAGGAATCGGGCATTATTTACAATCAAATTTAAATTCTTCTTTCGCTGGTCATGATTCCATCCAATAAATTGATCTCTTGGTGCAGTTTGCCATGCTGCTGCACCAAAGCCTGTCAGAGCAACAATTGGTTCACCTGCAGTAATAAAATAACGTAGCTGAGCTCCAGGCAGGGGGGTATAGCCAAGGTAATGATATCGCTCAATGTATTCATTCCATAAAGCTGAGGTGGCTTTGGTGACCATCTGTAAATGCAGTTGAGGCAATTTATTGACAGAGCATACAACGGGGCCTTGTGGATCAGTGGCGGACGTGAATTCAATTTTTTTTACAGGCGCTTTGGCATGGGTGGGAGGGGGCAGCACTATTAATCCATCTCTGTCCATACGCAGCATGGCAACACGGCACGACATATCCTTGAGTTTACCGTCAGGTTTGAGCCATTGAAGCATCCGGCACACTTCTTTGGAAAGCCGCATCCGGTTGAACTCGGGATTGTGTTTTATGAGGGATTGAATCTGTTCAAGTTCTTTGGAAGTGAAGTTCCGACCACAGTAACGGGTCATGATGTGTCAGGTGGCTTGGAAAGTTGATGCCGACGGCCTTCATCCATTTTCCAGGGAAAAAAGGAGGATAAATCATCAGGTGTTTTACCATGGTTTTCTGCACAGGCAGTCAGGTATGATCTCAGCCAGTGATTGCAGTTGAGACCACATAAAGTTATGGTTTGAAAAATTGAAAACATCATCGCTGCCAGCTGAGAACTCCAGAGGCTTCCTGAACCATAATAATTTTTACGCCCTGTTACAGGATTACGGATGGATCGTTCTCCATTATTGTTGTCCATCGGCACTTCAGGATGATCTACAAAAACGCTCAGACCTTCCCAGTGGTTCTGCAGACTTGTCAAAATCTTATATTTAATGTTGGACAGCAGATCTGAATCAGGATCATCAGGATTGTGTGTCTTTATAAAAACATCCCGTTCTTCGACTATTGCATCCATTTTTTCAACGAGCTCCTCATGCTGGTCTTTGAATGATGCAGGTTGCCATTGAATGGGAAGTTTTTGATCAAATTCTTTACAACGTAGATTGTTGATGTGGTAAAGCTCTCCGATCTTTTCAACCCAGGACAGTACCCACTCTTCCAAATCCGGATACTTTTTGCCTGCATCCAGAAAATCACGACGAACATGAGCCCAGCAAAAAGCCAGAATTATAAAGTCCAGTTGCTTTTCCAGTGATTTGTAAGCGCAGTATCGGTCACAAACAACAATGATTTTTTGATGCTGTATGTTCTTAAAATGCCCTACGGGAACGTCTGCACCACGGCCCGGTGCAATCTGGAAATACACAACCGATACAGAACGGCTGACCCATAACCACCAGCGGTTGCCAATTTTGCCATCAATACTCTCAAAGACTTTCCAACTGCTTTCATCATTATGGAATCTGTCTTCTGTCATTTGATGGCTGTAAAATGCATCGTAAACAGGCTTGAACAACTCTTTGAGATTTTTTAAACCACCTGCGATGGTTCCGGGGGAAATGGGTGAACCCAGCACTGCATATTGATTTAGAAGACGATTGGTTGGCTGGCTGTAGTGAAATTTGTTTAAAAGAACTGCTTCCCAGATCGAAATCCCGTATGGGCTTTTCGGGATAACCTTGGGAGGCATGGGCGCTGTAATTGTATTGGGAACCCCTTTGCACGAACAG
Source organism: Deltaproteobacteria bacterium (assembly GCA_030627405.1). Taxonomy (GTDB): domain Bacteria; phylum Desulfobacterota; class Desulfobacteria; order Desulfobacterales; family ETH-SRB1; genus B13-G4. The sequence continues at coordinate 11,091 of DAOUSD010000011.1, read as the reverse complement.
TCTTTCTTCATACAACAGCGTATAATCTTACGCTTATAAGCCTTGACTTCAACTTCAATAATTTCTGCTTCCTTGCTTTCATCGGGTATATACGGTTTACCGCAATTAGGGCATATCGGATCTTTTGAAAAGCTAGCCGATTCTTCTTTCACGGGAAGATGGGGACGAGCTGTGCGTCCATGTCCCTTACTCCCGGGTTGCTGACCACGATGACGTTTGAAATTCGAAGATTTTGATTTGCCTTCATCTTTACTGGAACTTTTTTTCTCACTTTTTTTGCCAAATAAACGGTTTCTCAAATCCCGGATTTGACCTTCCTGCTCCTTTATTGTTTGCTTCAGCTTTTTTTCACGCGAAATGGCTTTTTGATGCATGGCCTGCCAATAACCCACCTCACTTTTCAATTCCAAATACTCTTTTTCTGTAATGAAAATCAGCGGGGGTTTCTCAACGGGCAAATCAATGACTTGATCGTAGATTTCAGGGGTGTATAATGGCAGTAATTTTTGACAAGAAGCATTCATGCTTCTTCTTATATCAAACTTATTTGCTGGTGTCCCGAACTTTTTTTAAAAATCTGAAAAACAAGCCGAATATTTACGAAAAATAAGTGTTTTTTGCTCTTAACTCCCTATTTTCAGGGGTAAAATCACTATTGTAAGGAACCTGTGCTTCACGAAGATGATATAATCCTCCCGACCCCCCAACCTTTCGACCATTTGCCCGAATGCCGAGTTTCTCTTTTATTCCTTCTACAAAACTCTTACTTCCAACAGCGATGCTTCGAGACCATTTGGTTTCTCTGACATAATTTTTTGTCTTGAGGATTTCTTTAACCCATTTTTTGTAAGAATTTATGAGTTCGTCAAATGTTGAAACATGCAGAAGTTCCATCAAACGCTTGTAATCAATTAATGCATACCTCTCACGAGGCTTTTGGATTTCATTATACCCGCCAAAATTCCATTCCGATGGATGGTTGACAACTCCAGCACGAACCATGTTCAAATCAATATATGCAATGCATTGAATCAGGTGGCGGTCACTTGATACAGCAGTTGCATGATAACGATCTTCCCAAAACGCACCGTTTCGATTCTTTCTTTGGTTGTACTCCTGACCGGTTCGACCGGCAACCAACTTAATAGATTTTGGAATGACATCTCGTCCACCACCGTCAACGACTAGAAGATGGATATGGTTTGAAGTAACCATATAGTTCAATATACGGATTCCGTAACGCTTCTTTGCCTCAAACAGCCATTGCAACCATCGGCATCGATCTCCGGCAAATTTAAGCAGAAATTCTTTTTTATGACACCGATGCGTAATATGCCAAACGTGACCTGAAAGGAAATGCCGTTTTGCTCTTGCCATCTGCCCATGCTTTTCTCTTAAAAGTGTGCTTTTGGCCCTAAAAATGACCATTTAAGGGCTTATTTAACGCAAAATTTTAACGTTTTATATATTATCTCAATAGGTTGCTGTGGCCCGTCCCCCATTCCAATTCCGCGTTTTGTCAGGCCATCTTGGCTTCCGCGAGATCAAGCACTTTGGCCTGAACACTATCGAGCACGGAATCTCGAATGAACGCTCGCGCGTTAAGGATCTCAATACCAATCAGCTCCCCTTTGGCATTTAGTTCTGCCGTGATATTTGGGCTAACCTCTACACTGCCCGCCTCTGGTTCATCCGATATGGCAAGATGAAGAACGTCGTCTTTCTCGAAGTACGCCATGCGTGTTTTATTCATTCTTAAACCTCCCCGATTTGATTCGAGAGTTGATTTGTTGCCGGCTTGTCGCATGAATCGTTACGGGCGTCAGCGTGTGCCCCATCTGCTCATACGGTATCATGACGAGAAGTTTTTCGTGTCGGCCAATCGCGACCACACGCCCTGTCACCGTGTCCACGAGACGTTCAGAGGAGTATCGCAAGATTTGCTCGACCGTCGTAAGATCGTATCCCCGCAAACTTAACCGATACTTCATATACTCGGTCCAGACAATCGTTGCATCCTCCATTTTTTTCCTCATCCGAACGCCTAAATCAGCGGCGCGGCTTTTTGCGTCCGCTGAATTTATTTGTGTACGCCCGGCATGGGCGTGAACTAATGGGGTGATCTGTCCGCTTCGGGCGGGGAGTCCCCTATACGTGAATCCTGTTAATGTGCTTAACACATTAACAAAAGTATTAGCCGAAGGCAAGGGCTGAATCGTGAGGTTCTGTCTGAAGGCGGAGCGAAGCGGAAGGCTCGCCGCAGGTGAGAGTAAGTGGAACAAACGTCCAACCTGGAGTGCAAAGCTATGAGCCTACGAATCCCGACACAGCAGGACATACAAGGCCAAGTTTCCGGGTGAGTTAGCACAACATAACGAATGCCAAAAGAAAATCAATAGAAGCTCTATGCGGCAATACAACAAGGTGGAAATGATTTTTTTGGTGCCGGAGCTCGGAATCGAACCGAGATGGAGTTGCCCCCGGAGGATTTTGAGTCCAAAGGATTTAAAATCAACATTGGCAATATTTTTAACTACTTATTTCCACTCGATATTTTTGACCTACTTTTGGTTTCGTTTGGAAATGTTTGTTAACTTTTGACCTTGACGGGCACAGTTTGGGCACAATCGGGCACGGCCTCCAAAGCCTTGCCCTTTTTATTTTACAAATCCGAAAGAACCATTGGAAATTCATATTACGTTATCCTTACCATGTCAATCAGATCCTCTACAAACAATTTGATTCAGCTCAAATACATTAAAAAAATATGTGTATCAGGGGAAGCCTTTGTAATACCTTTACAAACTGACCTGGCTTGAAATGGTACGGTTGTTTCTAAATTCCGTGACAGTGCGCAAAGCATTACTTTCAAAATACCCCCAAGTGTGTGCGCGTAAAAAGGCGATATGTATGTCTTTGGAAAGGGTGTGTGTGTGGTAGGCGAGGAGGTGTAATTACAAGTTGTAAAATGTAGTGTAATAAAATAATAGTGTAGTAATAATAGCATAGAATTCCAGCACATTATACCATTACACTACATTACAGCCTTCCGTAACAGATTTTCCATGCTGTGTAATATTTTTTTACACTATTAATCATCCAATAACAGCAAACAAAATCCTGTAAAACAGCTAATAATGGTATAGTAAACCGTCACCGTTATTGGACATAAAAGGTATCGATTATGACAACATATAAAGAATTAAAATCCGTCAGATACTTTGATAGTATTATCGCTTATGCTGAGAAGCTTTTGAATATAGAGTTTCGGTCAACTGGTAGGCAACGGTATAGCGCCTTCTGTCCGTTTCATAATGACTCCAAGGACAGTTTCAGGATATATGTGGACAGTAAGGATGAAGTTCGGTTTCATTGTTTTGGAGCGTGTAACATTGAGTGGGATATTTATGACATTATCATAAAAGTTAATAAATGTAGTTTCAGAGTAGCACAGGAAACATTTGCAGAGTATATGGGCATTACGGATTTTGTTCCTTATAGTGGTATAGCTTCTATGCCCGACGAGGAAAATAAGGCGGATGAGCCAGTTAATTTTGTTGAGCCAAAAGAACTTGATAAAGATGTTATAACAGCGCTGCATGAGGCAGCAGACTTTTACAATAAATTCTTGCTGCAAAAAGAGGATAAGGCGCTGAAATATCTTTATCGCAGGGGGCTGGACATAGACTTAATCAAAAAGTTTAATATTGGCTATGCTTCACCTTTTGCAGATGAAATTTACATAGGCAGGGCTTTAATTTACAGCTATCTGGACAGGTTCAAGGAAGATTACAAAACCTTTAACCCATTTGCAAGGGCTGGACTATTCCGTTTTCTTGATGATGAAGCAGCTAAAGGATACGGCTATTATATGCAGCAAGTAGATTTCGCACGCACAGATCCATTTACAAAAGCTTATGGGGACTTCTTTGCAGGCAGAATTACGTTTCCGATTTACGATATTAACGGCAAGATTCATGGCTTCATGGGAAGACGTACTGACAACAGAGGGACACACTGGATCAAACAACAGAAACAGGATACAGAAATATGCACAAGAGGATGGTTATACGGTATTGATAAGGCTGCAAGATATATTGAATACTATACTACTATTATTATAGTGGAGGGCATCTTTGATTATTTCGCTTTTTACAGGCTGTTGCAAGATACAGCTAAACCTATTGTAGTCTCAACCCTTGGTACTTGCCTTACCGATGAATCGATATCTCTTTTACAACAGTTAAACATAAAAAACATTATAGTCGCCTATGATTGGGACAATGCAGGTAAGGCCGGTATTAAGAAAATAGCCAAAGATTTGGATTCTACGATATATTATCTCGGAGGCATGAAACCTGATGAAGACCCTGCTGATAAACTGAAAGACCTTCAAAACATCATTAGCGGGTTTTCTCTCAAACACCTGTCAAATGCAGCAAGAAAGATACAAAAGCAAACTGACAAGCCTGTTGGTATCTCTTTTTTATCGTCTTCATCGTCCAAGGAAATTATATTCAAACCTGATACTACTCTCGACGCATCTTCAATAGACCCTCTGGGGGCAGGAAAAGCCCCTGAAAAGTACTTCTATGAAGCAGACAGGTTCTTTGCCTTTACTCACTTATAATCACGCAAATAAGGCTGATTTGAATGGTAAAATACAAGACTTAATCAAGATGCTAAATGAAAGACCCGAAAAACCTGGGGACGGCAATCAATTTACCATCTATTCGGATTTCATTCGCAAAGAACTATACGATGACCTGGGCTATGCCCTCATACTCTGGTTAAGAATAGTAATCGAACAACAATACCGGAAAAGAAAGATAAAAGAAACTGATTCAACTCTTGCAAAGTGGCTACAAACTTCCCGCCCAACCATCATCAAATATAAAGGCTTACTCAATGAATTAGGATTTCTAAACATCTCTACAGAGCTGAAGTATCAGAAACTATCCGTCAAATACTTTACCGGTAAACAAGTATAATCTGTATACCGTTATCATCTTGTCTAACCGGTATTATCAGGATGTAGCATCTCGCCGTTTACTTATAGGGGGGAATATTATAGGAAAATGATGGTATTGTAAATGTATTTGGGAGGTTATAGGAATTTTATGGCTAATGACCTGTAAACTGTGGAATTAAATCTTACTTGTTTTTATCCAAAAAGGACGGTATGGACGATGAGGACGGTGCTTTATACTTTACAAGTCTGTATCTGAAACTATGAACTAAAAAGAGTTCCATAAATAGCCCAAGCGAAATATTTACCTTAGTTTAAATTAATATCCGAATACATGGAAAAATTTTCCAGATATATAGTCTGTTGAACAGACCTGCTGGAAGCAGGGGAAGCAAATGAGGAAATATTTTCTAACAGGATAAATTGCAATGGAAGCGACTATCCAGATGATATTTTTGTTAGGATATGCGTACTATGATCAAATGCATAGATTGCCTGAACATATTCGAGAAGCCGCCCTCTGCATCATGGTCTGCCGCACCGCTGTTTTAGGAGGTCATACCCAGGCTTGCCCCGATGGTCACTACAAGCGCCACTGGTACAATTCCTGTAAACACCGCATGTGTCCCTTATGCGCCTTCACCCAGATTGAAAGATGGCTTGTCAGACAGAAAGCTCGCATTTTAAACACCGACCATTTTCACGTTATTTTCACCATACCCAGCGAATTCCATGAGTTGTGGCGTCTTAATACAGAGATAATAACTCAGATTCTGTTTAAAACCGCCACAGAAACTCTCTTTCAACTACTCGAAGATGAGAAATACCTCGGCGCCCGACCCGGGATTATCGCATCGCTTCACACCTGGACTAAAACATTAGCTCTTCATCCGCACCTTCACTGCCTGATTACCGGCGGAGGATTGCCGGCAGGAAAATGGATCAAAGTATCACAAAGTTATTTACTCCCCTTTCAGGTTGTGCGAAATAAGTTTAGAGGCAAGTTCATTGCTTATATTCGAAAGGCATTGCGCAATGGAGAGCTGGTTCTGCCAGATGGCATGCGTCCTCAGCAATTAGAGAACCTGCTCAACAAACTGGGTCGCAAGAAATGGAACGTGCATCTAAAAGAGACATATTCTCATGGCAATGGAGTATTGATCTACCTGGCGCGCTATCTTCGAGGCGGGCCCATATCCAACAAACGGATATTCTCAATTAAAGATGGCAAGGTAACCTTCAACTACGGTCGCGAAAAGATTGAGCTTATGACCCTGCCGATCTGTGAGTTTATCGGCCGGTATTTACAACACGTGCCGATACCGAATTCTATCAGGGTTCGTTCTTATGGCTTATACCACCATAGTCATAAAGAAGAACTTGAGCTATGCCGGCAGCTTTTTGGTCAACTGCCGATTGAAGAGCCCGAGTTTCTTGACTGGCAGACATTATGCGAACAACAAGGCGAAAAACACCCTGAACACTGTCCTGTTTGCGGTAAACGTCTGATAGTTCTTGGAGTCATTCCAGGCCAGAAACGTTCAAAAGACCCGGGTTTACCAGATTGGCATGATAAAACCTTGCCTCTTGCAGCATAAACATTTTATACTTATAAATAGTTATCAACATTTTACTATACGCATGAATGTTATCAAAAAAAGACTCTTTAAAAAAAGGATCAGCTCTTTTTACAACAATTATGCATAAATCACTTTAAAAGAAAGCTTTGAGTCAATTGAACACACTTTATAAACCCCGAATAGCGGCTATTTTACCTGTAAAATCGATAATTCAAAATAGAAGCGATTCTACAATCTCCATAGACAATTCCATGCAGAATACAACTTTAACCGGCACAGACCCGCAGGTCTGTCCAACAAGCCGTTGAACCTGACAACTGGTATCAGGATCATTTAAGTTTTTCAGAGGATAAATCAAGTTCTGTGAAGGTTAAGAGAGTTTTTTGCTTTTGACCTGTTGCAGGTTAACTAAATGTTAGCCATCTGGAGAAAAAATGAAAAAAGCGGTTGTCACACAAATCGATAATCTAATAGATGAAGGCTCAGAAATCACCAATGACTGGGAGATTCTACGTTGGTCCAACAAGGTTACCGTATTCTTGCGTACAACCCTTGGTGACAATCTGGCAAGTGACTTTTCAACTCTGGACAGTGACAACGATTGGGATGTACTCGCCATGCGATTAGGTCTTCTCCAAGGTATTTCTGCAAAAGCGAGGGATGGCGCAGAGGAATCAACATCTGCAAAGCAGGAAGAAAATTCGCCTCAGCAGAACTCTGTAACAGTAACCCCCAGTGAAACTCGAAAGGTCTTTGTTGTGCACGGGCACGACGAAGCAGCAAAGGAAGCTACCGCTAGATTTCTTGAGAAACTGGATATGCAGCCTATCATTTTGCACGAACAGGCGAGCAGTGGCCGAACGATAATTGAGAAGTTTGAAAAATACTCCAAAGACGTTGGTTTTGCGGTAGTTTTATTGACTCCAGATGATCTTGGAACTGCGCAGAAAGAGCCGGAAAAACTGAAATCTCGTGCCCGCCAGAATGTGGTCCTTGAGCTGGGGTATTTTCTGGGAAAATTGTCTCGTAATCGTGTCTGTGCCCTACATAAAGGAGGCGTCGAACTGCCTTCTGACATCCAAGGTGTAATATATATTGAAATGGACAACAATGGTGCATGGAAATCTAAACTCGCTCAAGAGCTGGTTCAAGCAAAATATACAATAAATCTTGAAGGACTATTAAGTGGCTAACAAAAAAATGCAGGGGACGCAAAAAGCCGCGCCCCTGATTTAAACGTTCGGCGGTATCGTTAATAGTGGAGAATAATTATGAGTTTATATGTCTACGAACTTGCTCCCTGGGAAAGAAAAAGCGAATATTATCATGTTGTAGAACTGGGCAAGAACTCAAAAGAGCAAACTATACTAATAAGTAAGCAGACGAAAGCGTTTATTGATTCACAATTATCAGCCACTAACTCAATTATTGATAGTAATTCAAGAATTCAAAGCAGTATTGATAACATCAATAACACAATATCAGAAGGTTTTGCAGCTGGTTTCGACCGTGTTGAACAAGGAATTTATGGGCTTAAATCATGCTTCGAATGGGGAATAGCAGAAATCTGTTGGCAAATTGAACAAAACAGAAATGAGCTCAAAAATATTTTAGAAATTTTACAAGCCCCCCTTACCACTCAGGCAAAAGAACGACGAAAACGAGCAGAAGAAGCATTTTCTTATGGATGGATAGATGATGCAGAAGATGAATTCTTAGAATCAGAAAAATTAAACAAATATGATTTTTCTATTCATATTAGCCTTGGAATAATATATTTGTTTCATAAAATTGATAAAGAAAAAGCGGCTTCCTATTTTGACAAGGCTATTAAATATGCAAAACCAAAGTCAAATTATTACACAAGTTATGCTTTGTTGCACAAAGCGTTGATAAAATTTGACTGTGGACAAATAGTTGAAGCTGAAAAGTATAGTGACGAAGCTATAAGATTATCGCCAGATTTTTCCGAAGCTTTTTATCAAAATTCCCAATACAATGCTCAATTGAAAAATACTAATAAAAGTATTAACCATTTAGAAAAAGCTATCAATATAGATAAATTTTATATGGTAAAAGCAAGCAATGACTCTCTCTTTAATCCAATAAAAAAGGATATTAATGATTTCTTTAAAAAAATGCGGGATAATGAAATTCATTATTGCATAAATAAGGTGAAAGAAATTGATTCATACGTAAAAAAAATAAAAACGTTATCTGGAAAGATTGTATTACAAGTGCGTGAAAAAATAGAAATCTTTTCGTTTAAAAGCGAAAACATAAACTACTTATTAAGTTTGAATAGTTATTTTGATGCTGTAGAAGCAAAAAACGATCTGAAACAATGGGTTAAAACTAGTCAACGTTATCAAAAAAAATGTATCTCTTCACTAGAAGAGAAAATGAAGAAAATTGAGACTAACTTAAGCAAAGAAAGAGATGAACGATATTATTGTAGAAATAAACATCAAGAAGAACAGAATGAATCAACAGAAACAATAAAAAAAGTTATTATTGTGTTCTGTTGTATTTTAGGTGTGATATTATTCTTTAATCTTGCAAACAATGTTTTTATTTTACTTGATGCTTTCTATAGTAATTATAGAAAGTTACATGGATTTTCTTTTTTTGACTCCTTTTTTCTTGGATTTGTTATTCCGTGTGGGGCATGGCTTGGTACAATATTAGGCGGCGTTAGATTAAGTTATTATGTTGGAGAAAAAATATCGGGGATTGTTAAATCAAAAAAAATTGAACTACCTATATCGAAAACAGAACATGAACTATCTACTGATCGCGAAAATCTCAAGACTATATTATTGGAATTTAATCAAATAAGTCCTCTAAATTTTAAGAATAATTATATTTCATAGGTTATGAAAAGAAGATCACGTTTCCTTTGAATTATAGTTGAAAAACTGTCGAGTTCTATATTTAAATGTTATCTCCTATAAGAATTGATGATGTCCTTTTAGAGTTATAATAAAAACTGAGGGTAAAAAACTTAACTATCTCATAGGTTTGCTTAATTATGGAGATCGCCGAACCATCTGCTGCACTTGACCGCAGAAGCCGAGCCGATTTAGAACATTTGTAATTTTGCGGCAGCTTATCTTTTTTTTGATCAGTTCTTCGGATAACGTCTGCGGCAAGTGAGCAGAACGTTCGGCAGTGAAAAAAGTTGTTCTTGTAACGACCAAACAACATGATTTGAAATAGCTATACATTAAAACACGGAGACGTACTAATTTGAAAACGAAAGATTTAATTGCAGAGGCAATTTCCCTTCCAGTTGAGGAAAGAGCAATTGTCGTTGACTCCATTCTTAGGAGTCTAAATCCACCAGCATTTGACATTGACCGTAAGTGGGCGGCCGTTGCAAGACGACGTCTTTCAGAGCTACGTTCTGGTAAGGTCAAAGCTATCCCGGGAGAAGAAGTGTTTAGCAAGATTTGGGAGCGTTTCGCTTCATGAACTACGCATTTCATTCCGAAGCGGAAGCAGAGTTTAAGCACGCTATTGACTACTACGAAAGCTGTGCTGAGGGATTGGGATATGATTTCGCGGTTGAGGTGTATTCAACCATTAAGCAAATTGTTGCTTATCCGAAAGCCTGGGTGATTCTGGAAGAAGAAGTCAGGAGATGTCAGACGAGAAGATTTCCATATGGAGTTCTGTACACCGAAGAGCCGGAAGGGATTTTCATACTTGCAGTCATGAATCTACACAGGAATCCAGACTACTGGAAGCATAGATTGGAGTAGAATGCCGAACCAGACGCTCCACCCGACACCAGAAGCCGGGGCGTTTTTCGCTTTTGCTATTTCAGCATAAAACTTCGCTTTTGCCAAGCCCTCATTGGCTTCTGGTGCCGGTGAGCTTTACGAGTTCTACATTGTAATAATTATGAGCTATTGTACGATCTAAAACCATCGCTTATCGTCTTGACACAAAATATATACTAAAGATGTTATCTCAAACAGAGCAGTAAACTTCGTAGAGTTGCGCTGTGTAAAGATAGTCTACCGTGAAGAAAGCATGCTGAAAAAGTCAATTTTCAGAATGGTTTCCTATGCTTTGAAATGAGCAAGATATTTATAGACATATGTCAGAAGAAAATCGTGGGTTTTGAGCAGTCCACTTGTTACTGATTCTTGATACATAAGAGCGAAGCAACTCAGCACTGTTTTGAACTACAAATAAACTTCTTCGAATAGCAATCGTAATCGCGAATTATGGAGTCGTCTCAGCATCTTACATATGCACAACATTCGTTACTCAACAATAACAAAGTTCTGAGCTGTGATGTAGAACAAGGCGCTCCTCGTGTCCAGATAAATCCGAATCGTTGGGATTCCCGTTAAATGGGATGAAATTCGATGATGTTACCCAGTGGGTGATCGCAGTATGGTACTGCGAAAGTCCCACCTGACTAAAGTTTAGCCAGCAGGTCAGTAGAGACGTCCGAGGGTAAACTCCGTGAGGAGAGTCCGAAGCCGGACGGAACAAGAATGCAGGCCGTGTGATTGAGCCCCGAAAAAT
>DAOUSD010000036.1 GCA_030627405.1 Deltaproteobacteria bacterium | reverse complement strand
TTGTGATTCTATAGACCTGTAGTGTAAGACGATGGGCTTTCTCCCATACTTTAAGTTCTCTAAAATCTCTCATTTCCATCCCTTTTCAATGCTAACGGCTAAACGCTAATGGCTAACCGCACAGGTTGCTATCCTTGTGAAATTAATTATCTGAAAGTCTATACTATATTAGTGCCGAAACGAAAACTGTTATTTTGTACTTGAAAAAAATCCTGATTTTAAAAACTCACGATTAAGCCTAGCAATATTGGTTATTGAAATTTCCTTGGGGCAGTCTGCTTCACACTCTGCTTCATTTTCCTCTGTCTGATATGCTTCGTTAAAGTGACAGCCGCATGATTCCCAGAAAATTCCGCCAAGCTCTCTATGAAAATCATCAACAGCACGAGTTCCTTTTATTGATAAAAGAGCCTCTTGCAGAAACATCCATCTCCATTAGAAATAATTGCTGCATTTGCCTTCTTTGCCCTTATTTAAAGATCTTCCGGCAGTCAAGAAATCCAATGTGCCAATCAAATATGTTGCGCAGACACTTTTTCCCAGCATTAAAAAGGGCTGGTATAAAACGAGTCAGGTTTCATGATTTAAGGCACACATTCGCAAGCCTTCTCATCGAACAGGGAGAAAACATAAAATATATTCAGACACAACCGGGTCATTCAAGCCCGACAATGACACTATCTGTGTATGCCCATTTGATGAAACCTGTAAATCAGGCAGCGGCGATAAAGCTTGAAAAGACGATTTTTGGAGAAATGGTAGCAAAATAGTAGCAGGAACAGAAAAGGGGTTATGCTGTTTAACCGTAACCCCTTGTTTTCATTGGCGCGCCCGGAGGGATTCGAACCCCCGACCTACGGATTCGAAGTCCGGCGCTCTATCCAGCTGAGCTACGGGCGCAGAAGGGAAGATGGGGTGAGTGAAGGGGCTTGAACCCTCGGCAACCGGGGCCACAACCCGGTGCTCTACCAACTGAGCTACACCCACCACACAAAAAGTTTTAATTAACACATCATATATTATATTTCAAGGAAATTTATCTATTCACAGCAATTCTAATTTTGAAGAACAACATCCCCATAGCATGTCGAGGATTTTTGCGAACCGTTGATGCGCAAAAGATCGGTGCGGATCGAGTCAAAAATCGCTCAATTTAGGCAATACTTGGCATAGTCATCTTACTTGCCTTGAGATATATCAGTAACATTTTTTGATGCAAATGCTTTTAATTCTTGAGCAAGCCCTAAGGCTTTATTAGAAATCGAAATCACTTCTATTTTTTCGATCGACTTTACCCACCGGTCTGCCATAAGGTCGTTAGAAATTAACAGAATGAACTTACCTCCGCTATCAATGGATTGCCCATTAATTCGATCAGCAATTATGATCTGATCACCAGAAGGGCTCAGGAAGACTTCGCCACAGGACAAAAGAGAACGATAGCCATCCGGCGCAGAGACTATAAATACAGTGTTCAAATCGGGCTTTATGCCGGCATTTTCAAGAATCTGTTTTAATGAAGCGCCACTGGCTTGCAATATACCATGATATCCTTTTCCTTCCCCGATTTTTTTGAGCCTCATATTTTTTCTGGGATATTGTGAAATATCGCTGAGAGAGAAAGGTTTTATGCCATATCCGGTAATTCTGAATTGTTTAGAAAAGAGCTTCGGCTCTTTTTTGTCATTAATGATAGGGGTTATATCTATTACTTCGATGTCTGTAATTTCTTCCAAAGAACGGTCAGCATATAAGTCTCCGGCCACTACTAGTTTTGGAAAACATATATTGCGGTGAAGTTGGTCAATTAGCGGTTTATAAAATTCAAGACTATGACATCCTTTGCAATCTTTGTGAGGTATTATTGGGACTGCTGCTGTTGCTATGAGTATTTCTCCGGAGTTCCTGTAGAATACTTCTCCCCATGACAAAATAATCTGTGAGCCTTTTTTATTCCGGATTGCTATGGCAAGATCTACTGATTTCGAAAAATTATTTTTTGCATTTTTTTTAATGCCGGCAACTTCAAGCAATATTCTGAGTGGCACACCTTGGTAATAGAAGACTCCTCTGAAATTTCCGTTTTCCAAAACTTCATTGAGCTGAACCTGTGTGCTTTGGAATTTGGCAAGATCTTGCATGGAAATATTTAAAGGGTTCTTTACCAGACCATGAATACTCAAAGAATCCTTAGAATCCGCAAAGACATATCCAGTAAAATAAGTTACAATAAGAAAAACACATAGAAAGTATTTTTTCATGTCAAACTCCTTTTGATAGAAAGACAAATTGAATGTTTAGAATTTTCCCTGCAACTGAACAAAAAAAGTCCTTCCCTCTCTTGGATATCCGGAAGCAAACTCATATTCTTTATCAAAGATATTTTTTGCTCCTGCCTCTATATTCAGAAATTTTGTAATTTTGCCTATTGCTTTAGCATCAACTGTTGTAAAACTGTCCAGTGTCATCCACTGGCTGGTATCAGGGTCTTCATAATATCTTTTTGAGTTCCATTCCAGCTTTGCAAAGAAAGATAGCCGGTCATATATTTTAAAAAGATCGCTTATATATAATTTATGTTTGGGTCTGTCCTCCAGATGATCGCTGGTCCTATCGGAGGATCTGTCCTCTGCTTCAAGAAAAGTGTAATGGAGTTCTGCATTGTGTTGTCTAAAATAGCCTGACTTAAAACTGAATTCCAGACCTTTATATCGCGCTTCTCCCATATTTTGATACTGGTCAGTCTTAGGGGCGATTTGTTTTTTAACAATTAGATCATCTATATCCGAGTAAAACAGAGTAAACCCTATATTAGTATTTCCCGGCAGATATTTGTCTATACCAAGTTCATAATTTACTGCCTTTTCTTCTTTTAAGCCGGGATTTGGCAAGTTTCTGCCCAAAAAGCCGGAATACAGTTCCGTCAGGGTCGGGAACCGGGTCTTTCTTCCAATGGAAAAATGCAAAGCCATATCTTCAGCAGCATCCCAGCTTATACCGGCCTGAGGATTAAATGCATGTTCATCATCGCGTAAAGCTCCTCCATTGGCATATCTGGGATCATGAATGTCATAACTTGCGCCGATTAAAACAAAAATGCTCTCTGCAAGTTTTATGTCATCCTCTATACCGTAAGAGTATGTATCGGTTTCATAGCGTTCCCAGGTGGAAGCGTAATCATCCTGTTCTTTGTGAATATCTTCCTTAAAATGAAAAGAAAAGCTGATAGTATTTTTCTTTAGATAATCTGTACGGATAACTGCTGAAATGCCATTACTATAATCGTCATAAGTACTATGCCATGAAGATTTTTCGTCCTGTGTTGTATATGTAGTGTTATCATAGGAATCCAATACATTATAGTATTCATCCCTGAAGAGTCGGGTTTTAAGCAGCAGTTTGTCTGTTATTTCAGAATCGCCGATCAGGTAGTAGGTTGTTTTTTCCCAGTCGGTAAAACGCCAGTACCTCGGACTGTCGTCTGTTGCATGAGGAGGAAAATCCCATTCACTGTCAACAAAGTTTACACCAAATGCATATTCATGACCCTGAGTCGGCAAAAATCCTATCTTAAAAGAACCGCTCTTCTGATCAATACCTGAGTTCTCTCTTTTTCCTCCATCTTCATTGACTGTAGAATCGAAATCTTCAGGCAGTCCAAAACCTTCAGAATCTAAATATCCGCCATTCATGGTAACATAGAACTTGTCCACCATTGAGCCGAGGTTTACATTAGCATTCCACATATTATGCTCGCTGATTCCAATCTTAAAATCTCCTTCAAAGGTATTTTCCGGTTTAATCGACACGATATTTACAACACCTCCCATTGTGTTGGGGCCATAGAGTACAGAGCTGATACCTTTAGTTATGGTAATTTTTGAGATATTGCCTGTAGGAAGCTTTCCTGTGTCAACATATCCGTCATTAGGAATTGAAATCGGTATCCCATCATAAAAAACAGAAATATGCCTCTGGCTGAATCCCCGGATGTTAATGTTTTTTTCGTTTTTAGTACCTACTGAAATTGTGACCCCTGGAGCTGTATTTAATGCATCGGAGACATTTAAGGATGTTGTTAGTTCAATTTTTTCTTTGTCTACTGAATCTACGGTTGCAACTTTGGTAATGGTCTCGGCTTTTCCCTCTACAACCACCTCTCCCAGATAGAAGATACGCTTATCGCCATCGCTTTCAGGTATATTCTGAATATCCTGTCCTGATGCCGTACCGGTATGCACAATAAAAGTTAAAGTTAATACCAGCATGATTTTTTTCAGTAACATCGGCATAATATCAATATATCTCCTTTATAGAGTTAAAAAGGTGAATGGTTTACCCGAGAAAGTAGATAATTTAGAATTGATGTTATTATATGTCAATATATTTCTTGTATAATTCATAAATGATATTATTATAACAAATACTGACAGATAATAACGCATATATAATTAATATTGAAAATTGGTTTAGGAATAATGTTTATTTTTATGGAGCATTTGTGGAAGAGTTGGCACTCAGATTGTCAGGGTTCAATCTTCATCGCTTTCTATTCTTGAACCGTGGATCCGAGTAGTTACAGTTAGTTTTGATAATTAATAAAATATATTGACGCATAATAACTTAAAAATATATGTAAACGATTATGGAGAAACTGTTTTCAACAAAAGAAGTTGCCCGATTTCTGGCTGTAAACGAAAAGATGATATATTCTCTTGTTGCAGAAAAAGGACTGCCTGCAACAAAAATTACCGGCAAATGGCTTTTCCCCAGGCATCTTGTAGAGCAATGGATTGAAACAAACACCATAAATTATCCGGAATCCACAACTCAGCTTCCTCCTTACGAAGGGCTTCTAATTATAACGGGAAGTAACGATCCTCTGCTTGGAAGAACAGTTTCTCTTTTTAATAGTATACACTCAAATCATATCGCTGTATTTGGAAATTTAGGAAGCATGGGGGGGCTCAGGGCTTTGCGACAGAATAAATGTCACATGGCGTCAAGTCATCTGTTGCAAGATAATGAGGAAGAATACAATTTCGAGTTTGCTAATCAAGAGCTTGAGAAAATGCCTGCTGTAGTTAATTTTTGCCGTAGGGAACAGGGTATAATTATACAAAAGGGAAATCCAAAAAACATTAATAAAATTTCAGACCTGGCAAGAAAGGCAATAAAAATTGTAAACCGCCCTATCGGTACCGGCACACGTCTTTTGTTTGACAGGGAGCTTAAGAAAGAAGGTATCGAAGGCAAAAAGATTGATGGTTATCATAATGAATTGCCCAGTCACCTGGATATCGGGCTTGAAATTCTATCCGGACGTGCTGATGCCGGACCTGGCATAAGGGCTGTTGCCGGGCTTCTTGATCTTGATTTCATACCTGTTCGCTGGGAAAGGTACGACCTTATGATTTCAAAGGAGCGCTTTTTTGACGAAGGTGTCCAGCTTTTTCTTGGACTACTTGTTGAGGATTCCTTCAGGAAACTCGCTGCAACTTATTCAGGATATAACCTTAAACTTTCAGGCAAAGTAGTTTATCCAAAAAACAAATAGTGTCCTGTCATACGTGAAATATCGTATCAGGCACTCGTTATTCCCACGGTTCAATTTTTATCGCTCTCTAACCTGGAACTGTAAACCTGAGTAGTTACATTTACTCATTATTTTCAATTTTCAGTGAAACTCCGTGTCGTTCCGTGGTGAACTTTTACAAAACAACTATCTTTTATCGTTTAATAGGTGGAAAATGAAGAAAAGAAATTTAATTTTAAAAGTAATACTGCCCCTAACGGCAATTTTACTGATTTATGGGGTTGCGCTTGGTGAAGATAAAATTATTAAAATGGCTACGACAACAAGCACTCAGGCATCCGGCCTGCTTGATGTTCTTTTGCCTGAGCTTGAAAAGGACACTGGAATCCTCGTAAAGGTATTTGCCAAGGGAACAGGTGCAGCCATTCGGGACGGGATAGATGGCAATGTGGATGTGATTTTTGTCCATGCAAAGGAAAGAGAAGAAAAATTCATAAAAGAGGGTTACGGCACAAAACGCTATGCTGTAATGCATAATGATTTTGTAATACTGGGGCATTCAGATGACCCAGCCGGCATTCGAGGGCAAAGTAATGCAGCCGCTGCATTGGCAGGGATAGCCAAAGCCGAAGCTCTGTTTATATCCCGTGGTGACGACAGCGGTACTCACACCAAGGAACAGGCTCTTTGGCAAACAACAGGAGTTCCCTTGGAAGTGAGAAAGACCGAGATATTAAAAAAGGGGAAGAAAACAGAAATCTGCTTTGCATTTCCTGAAAATTCTATAGCCTGGTATATTTCAATAGGACAGGGTATGGGAAAAACAATAATGTATGCTGACGAAAAAGATGCATATACCCTTTCTGATAGAGGTACATATATAAAATATAAATACGGCAGGAAAGAAAGCATTGATTTGGAGATCATGTGTGAGGGCGATTCTTTTTTAAATAATCCCTATGGCGTGATTCCTGTCAATCCTGCCAGGCATCCGCATGTAAAACATGAACTGGCTGAAAAATTTGCAAGCTGGCTTATCTCACCTAAAGCGCAGTCCCTAATAGCAAATTACAGGCTTATGGGAAATCAGCTTTTTTATCCGGACAATGTGACTACCATGGGGGATAGGCTGAAGACTGCCAGGAAGATTCAGCCTTCAGTCTATCCACCTGAGTAGTTACCATGGAACTTCTTGCCGACAGCTTTTTATCCGCAATTCTTCTTATTTTCTCATTAGACCCGGAAGTGCTTTCAATTGTATGGGTATCTCTTAAGGTAAGCGGTATTTCCACTTTATTCGCAAGCCTGATGGGCGTACCCCTGGGTTTTTTAATAGCTTACGGATCTTTTAAAGGTAAGCGTATTCTTATAATATGCTTAAATACAATGCTTGCCCTTCCCACTGTGGTTATAGGTCTTTTTGTATATTCATTTATCTCAAGAAGAAGTATTCTTGGTTCTTTAGATCTGCTTTACACTCAGAAAGCCATAGTTATCGGCCAGATCATACTAGTCCTGCCCATAGTAGCAACCCTGACAATAGTTGCTATAAGCAGAATTGATGAAAGATACCGTAAAACCGCCATGACTTTAGGAGCTAATCGCCGGCAGACAGCCTGCGTAATATTCAGAGAGGCCAGGTTTGGGATAGTTGCTGCAGTGATAGCCGCATTCGGCAGAGTTATCGCTGAAGTGGGTATAAGTATGATGCTTGGAGGAAATGCCAGGGGATTTACCCGTACCATGACTACTGCCATGGCATTGGAATACGATAAGGGAGAATTCATCCTGGCTGTAGCTCTGGGTATTATATTGCTGGTATTAAGCTTTAGTATTAATCTTATCTTTCATTTTTTCCAGGGGAGAACCGGAACCTGATGCTTTATGTATTATCAAAGATAACCAGGAAATACGGTTCAAGGACAGTTTTAGACATTCCTTTAATGGAAATTGAAAAAGGGAAAATTTACGCTTTGCTTGGCCCAAACGGTGCCGGCAAAACAACTCTTTTGAATATTCTCGGTTTTCTTGAGGCTCCTGCCACTGGAGATATCTTTTACCATTCAACTCCGGTAAGTTTTTTCGAGTCTTACCTGCAAAACTTGCGCAGGGAAGTAGTTATGATAGATCAGCACCCCATTTTATTTACAAGCACGGTTTATAAAAATGTGGAATTTGGCTTAAGGATCAGGGGTATTTCTCAAAAAAAGAGAGGAATTATTATTGAAGAAACTCTTGATCTTGTTGGAATGAGTGATTTTATCCAGGCTCAGGCGCACCGGCTTTCAGGCGGTGAGACTCAGCGGGTAGCACTTGCCAGAGCGCTGGCTGTTTCCCCTGAAGTGCTTTTGTGTGACGAACCTACTTCGAATTTAGATGTGGAAAATCAGGCTGCTATTATAAATACTCTAAAGCAGATAAATGAACAAAGAAAAATAACCATAATGTTTACAACGCATTACATATATCAGGTTTCTTCATTAGCCCACCATGCTTTTTTCCTTGACCAAGGCAAACTTACCACTGCCCAGGCAGAGCGATTTAAATTGTGCCGATAATCGGCCAACCTGGGTCTTATTAAGTTAATCGTAAAATATCAGGTTTTTGAAACAAAAATCGTCTGAGCGTGAGTTGCAGCTATAGACTTTCAGGATACGCTAAAGCCTTTTTGCGGGAATTCAAAAAATATATCGGGAAGCCTGATGTTAAAGGGATTCTATTATTGCCTCAAGGTTCTGGTCTTTAGCCTTGAATTTCACTCCAATTCCCTTCGGCACTGTCCAGGCAACTTTCCCGGGGAGTTCGATCGGTTGTTTCTTGGTGTGATTGGGAAAATTGACTATTATCTCCTGTCCCACAGAGAATACCATGTCGGTTTCGATAGACAGTATAAATATCCCGCCGGCGCTTATGTCTTTCACCAAGCCCTTGAAGGCATCTCCCCAGGTGGAGTAATTTACAGTTATGGAGCATGGTTTTCTATAATGTTTTCTTCGGTTGGTTTTCCGCAGATCATCAAGCACGCTCAAAAGCTTTAGTTTCCGGTCTTCAGATGCGTTGTCGATAAAAGGGGAAATATCCGTGAGCAATTCTTTTAAACGACCTGTGAGACTATTTTTTTCGGATTGTTGGATGGAATCTGTCATAGGGCACACTCCCGATAAGGAAATAGCTTGTTTTAAAGGCAGCCTACAGCGAGAAAGACCGTCAAAAAGTCAATGTGGAACTGAGGGAGCCTTAAACTGCGTATCACGTATCATGTATATTTTACTGATAATAGTTTCTATTGATACAACATCAGGCATAGTAAATCCTTTTTTAGCACAATTATAACTCTTTAAGATCATATTTTGTGCCTCCCGGCTACTCGGAGAGTATATATTTTATAAAATAATAACTCGTTGCAGTGATTATAGTCAAGAACTAATTGAACAGAATTGCCTGGCTCCTTGTGAAGTAAACTGCGCTGAAGTGTTACCTATATTCTAATTTTAGCCTCGGTTTTTTCCGGTTTCTTTTTAAGATGCTTATATCGATGCACGGCGGTTTCCGCTAATCGGAAAAGCAAACGAGGTAAATCTGAGTCCTTCCAAACAGATTTAAATTCATTGGAAAAAATAAACTGTTTGCTCAAAACATAATATGGTTCTCTGCTTGGCATTAATGCTATGTCTTCATATTCAAAGTCAATTTTTCCAGCAAAAATACTTTCAAATAACTCCTGGACAGTATAGACAAAAAACTTTTTTACATCCTCGGTAGATTCTGCCTGACTGATTTTTTGCCGGAAGTTGGGAAGAACTTTTTGTTCATACTTGGAAAAAGAAATTTGTTTTGTCATGTTAGATCTCCTGATGCGAAAATTGACCCGGGCCGAAAAGTGCATCAATATATTTAGTGCCTGAACGAAAACTGCTAATTTTCCCAATTTCTGCGTCAGGCTTAAATTTTAATCCTCAAAAGAGGGCGGACACAGAGGTTCGCCCCTACTGTCTGTTTTATAATAACGCCTACCGGAAAAATTTGAAAGAAATCTTTCATTTTTTATTCTTACTCCTGAAAGCTCATAACACAAATTAAAAATAGAAAAAAGTTGAAATAATTTTTCTGTGATTTTATAGTATAATAGTAATCATATTGTTTTAAAAGTAATTTTAAAAGGATTTTTTATTTATGCGTGTATTATTCTGGTTTTGCAATAATTTTAACTGGACTCCGGCCATAAAAACCCTTGAAAATGCTCCGGATGCCAAATCTGCTGAAAACGATAATACTGTAGTGGCTTTTATTCACGTAGAGCCCAGGGATGTTGAAGACGGCAGCTCTGCTGAGACAAAGCTGGTAAAAAACTCAAAGTGGCTGGCCCGCAAATGGAAAACAGAAAATATCATTCTTCATTCTTTCACGCATCTGGGAGAAGAAAAGGCTGAAGCAATAAAGGCGCAGGAATTATTAGGCCGGACACGGGAACGGCTGAAAAAAGCAGGCTATTCTATTGTTCAGACACCCTATGGTTATTTTTTGAATCTTGAGATAAAAGCTCCCGGTCATCCTTTGGCAAGAATTTACAAGGAATTTTAGCCCGC
>DAOUSD010000220.1 GCA_030627405.1 Deltaproteobacteria bacterium | reverse complement strand
GTTTATCTATTACGTCAAATACGTGGCGAAAACCTTAATAACATAGGGGAACTCTTTAATATCAAAGCATACAGCACAGTAAGCAGCATATTACGAAGAGTTTCGAGACTTAAAAAATATGACAAAAAAATTAAAAAACGGATAGAGAAAATTCAAGATAGTATTAACAAGGGTCAAAGGCAGACCTGACCCCTTTTTCTTCTGACCCCTTTTTCTTTTATGAGGTTAGGGCTCGGTAAAAAATAACATGGCATTAAATTTGGGCGCAAATTCTACCAAGTTATTTTTTAGTGATCCTTTAGATTAGGCCCATGGCTAACATTGCCTTAGCAACTCTTATGAATCCTGCGATATTTGCCCCATACACGTAGTTGCCTGGTGTTCCGAACTCTTCCGCTGTTTCGTAGCAAAGATTATGAATACTCTTCATAATTTCGGAAAGTTTCTGGGCAGTGTACTCAAAAGTCCAGGCATCACGGCACGCATTTTGCTGCATCTCCAGCGCCGAGGTGGCCACTCCCCCAGCATTGGCTGCCTTGCCCGGCCCATAAGCGATTTTGGCTTCCAGGAAGATCTTGACTCCTTCAGGAGTGGTAGGCATGTTGGCTCCTTCACTTACAGCGATACAGCCGTTCTTGATCAGTGTGGCTGCGTCCTTGCCGGAAAGCTCATTCTGGGTGGCGCAAGGCATGGCAACATCGCAGGGAATTTCCCATATATTGCCATCAGCAATATACTTGGCGTGTTTGTGGTAGCTCGCATAATCCTTTATACGTCGTCGCTCCACCTCTTTGAGTTGTTTTACCAGAGCAAGGTCAATACCCTTTTCATCATAGATTACCCCGTTGGAGTCAGAACAGGTCACTACCTTAGCACCTAACTGGTGCAGCTTTTCAATAGCATAGATAGCCACATTGCCTGCACCGGAAACAAGGCAGAGCTTTCCATCTAATGAATCATTCCGCACCTTCAACATCTCATTCAGGAAGAATGTCGCACCGTACCCGGTAGCCTCGGTGCGAGCGAGCGATCCACCCCAGCCAACCCCCTTGCCGGTTAACACGCCGGACTCGTAGCGGTTTACAAGTCGCTTGTACTGACCGAACAGGTAACCGATTTCCCGACCGCCAACTCCTATATCACCGGCCGGCACATCAGTATACTCACCAATGTAACGATACAACTCGGTCATAAAACTCTGGCAAAAGCGCATCATCTCACCCTCTGTTTTTCCCTTTGGATCAAAGTCCGCGCCCCCTTTGCCGCCCCCGATAGGCATGCTGGTAAGGGCATTTTTAAAGATCTGCTCGAATCCAAGAAACTTGATTATTCCCAGATTTACGGAAGGGTGAAGACGCAGTCCCCCCTTGTATGGACCCAATGCACTATTAAACTGGACGCGAAACCCCCGATTAATCTGAACCTCCTTATTTGTATCCATCCACGGCACACGAAAGATAATTTGTCGCTCTGGCTCGCAGATACGCTCAATGATCTTGTGATGGGCAAATTCCGGGTATTTCACAAGTACAGGGCCAAGAGATTCGAGTACCTCTCGAACCGCCTGATGAAATTCGCTTTCACCTGGATTTCGATTCACCACCTGCTGAAAAGTTGGTTCAATTTTTTCGTCAAGATTCGATCCCATGATTCCTCCTGTTTGATTTTTATACAGCAAAAAAAAAGTCCATACTATCCCTTACGGATGCATGGACATCATTGTCGTTCTGATGGGAAACACCCCATTGTGTTGCCCAAAATAATTTTTATATTCAAGAAGCACTTTTATGTCAAGGATCTTTTGCGCTGGAATGCGGGACATCCATAAATAAGGGGACGGAATGCGGGACATCCATAAATAAGTAAATAACCTGGGTAACCAATAATAATTATCGCTTAAAACAATGAAGAAATATATCCTGATTTTTTCTGTATTTATTGTCTGCGTTTTGATTTATGCTTTCTTTTTTCATCAATTGCTTTTTCAACAAAAAAGCTTTGACTTTAATCGCAGGCCGCCTGAAGAAGCATTTCTTTACGACTATGCAAATATACTTGAAGATGTAGATGAATACTCAAATAACTACTTGAAAGGGATAAAAGATCGTTATGAAATAGAGGCGGTTATTATAAGTATTCCCTCCCTTGACAACATAAGAACCGTTGAGGAGGCGGCAGTCGAGATATTAAATAACTGGAAAATCGGAAAAGATTACAATGGCAGGGGAATTGTCCTGTTTTTCGCAGAAAAAGAAAAAGAGATTAAACTTGAAATATCCTATGAACTGGAAGACGTATTTACAGATATATTCTGCGGGTTTGTGGAGGATAAACAGTTAAGGCCATACTTTTTAGGCGGACAATTGGGTATCGGTCTGCCGGCGGTTATGGAAGAATTAGAAAACCGCGCTCAAATAAAACACCAGGATGATTATACCGGTAAAATTATTTCCGGATTGGATGATACTCTTCTTTCAGGAGGTGCGGGAGCTAAATGAAAATTATGCTGTAATATTCTTTGGAAATAAAAAGGGATGGAAAAATGCTCCTTTTCGAAAAAGAGCACAAAGCAAATCCCAACAACATCGATATGCTTATAGAACTTGGGAGACAATATACAATAACATCCCTGGGATTAAAAAGCATCGTCTTAACAATGATTATAAAAGATTGTCTGTCGAAATGTATAAAAAAGCTCAATCTACACTGACGCCGGATAAGAGGAGAATGAAGTGGTTGAAAAGCCGGCTGAAAAGAAAAAGGATATTGACTGGATAACAGATCCTAAGCCTCACCAAAGCCACCTTCATATCTGCCAGGATGTATAAAAAATCCTGTCAATCCTCATCACTGTGAAATATGTTGCTCTGATTATTTCCTCATGGAGGTTGTCTACAAATTTGTAAATATCATATTTTTATTTACAAATTTGTAATATTATATTTTGCCTTTCTTATCCCAATACATATATCTTGCTGAATTGATAGATTTTATTGTTTATATATTTTTTGGTATATTTATTGCTGTTAATCAGGCAAAGTTTATTAAACTTTATGTAACATTTTAGCTTTATGAAACAAAAACCGGGCGTGCATGAGCTTCAGGTATAATCAATTTCAAAACAGGAAACTGTTTGAGTGCATTAGAGATCGTTAAGAAAGAACCTGTCAGGATTATGTATTTTTCTATAAAATTTCGCTAAACTGCAACCATATCTTTTAATTTGCGGCAAGTTCTTTTTTTACGATATCTTATGCGCAAGTTTTTGCTGGTTTAAAATTGATCACACTCGAAGCGGATATATTTTCAAAAGGCTAAATTGTTACAACTTTATTATGATTTTTTTAAATATGGAGGATAAGATAATGACACCAAAAGATGTATTGGAGATGATCAAAGAAAAAGGAGCCAGGGTAGTTGATTTACGTTTTCTGGATTTTCCTGGAGTATGGCAGCATTTTACCGTGCCTGTGAGCGAGTTGGACGAGTCTTCATTTGAAGATGGTTTTGGATTTGACGGCTCCAGCATAAGGGGCTGGCAGCCCATTCACGCCAGTGATATGTTAGTGATACCAGATCCTGCGACAGCCAGGATGGATCCATTTTTTGAAGTGCCGACACTTGTTCTTATAGGGAACATAGTTGACCCGCTCACCCGTGAGTCATACTCACGAGATCCCCGTTACATAGCCCAGAAGGCTGAGGCTTATCTTAAAGGCACCGGGATAGGGGACACGGCATATTTTGGTCCTGAGGCAGAGTTTTTTATATTTGATGATGTTCGTTTTGAGTCATCCAGGAACAAGTCGTTTTATCAGGTTGACTCAATAGAAGGAATTTGGAATGCAGGTAGAAATGAGGAGCCCAACCTGGCATACAAACCTCGCCATAAGGAAGGGTATTTCCCGGTTCCACCAATGGATAAGTTTCAGGATTTACGCACAGAGATGCTGCTTACTTTACAGGATTTAGGTATAGATGTTGAGTGTCAGCATCATGAAGTAGCTACAGCCGGTCAGGCAGAGATAGACATGAGATTTAAGCCTTTGGTGCAGATGGGTGATCAGCTCATGTGGTTTAAATACGTAATAAAGAACGTAGCCTATCGCAAGAATCATACGGTGACTTTTATGCCCAAGCCATTATTTGAGGATAACGGTACAGGCATGCATACGCATGTGAGCATATGGAAGGATGGAGATCCTCTTTTTGCAGGAGACAAATACGCAGGGGTTTCTCAGCAAGCGCTTTATGCTATAGGGGGCATACTAAAGCACTGCGGGGCATTATGTGCCTTTACCAATCCGAC
>DAOUSD010000184.1 GCA_030627405.1 Deltaproteobacteria bacterium | reverse complement strand
TTGCCGTAGATTTAATCGATCTAATTGAGCAAAACCGCAGGAATAGCGAGCTATTTCGAGGACTTTTGTGATTGAAGATCGGTTAAAGATATGGTGAAGTCGGGATGCAAAAATGCCAAGTTATTTTTTACCGAGCCCTATATAAAAATAACAGAAAAATGATTGGTAAATAAAATGAAATCATTCACGAATCGTTTAAAAAGCATTTTATGTTTATTTATTGTTATCAGTTTCGCGCTTATATCCATTTCATCAGCGACTGAAAATTCGGCAAATGGAAATGAGAGTGAAATAAAACCCAATAATAAATCAGAACAATTAGTCTCCATAGATTTCAACAACGTTGATATAAGCGTATTTATTAAATTCATAAGCGAACTCACCGGCAAAAATTTTGTTATAGATCAAAGAGTTAAGGGAGCAGTAAATATAATTTCTCCTTCTAAAATTTCTATTGAGGAAGCTTACAAGGTTTTTGAATCCGTTCTGGAAGTCCATGGTTACTCTACGGTAAAATCAGGTAAAATAATTAAAATAGTTCCATCACCTGATGCGCGTTCAAAGAATATTGAAACCATGTTTAAAGAAGAGGCAAGGGCTCCGGAAGATAAAATCGTTACGCAACTAGTACGCTTAAAATATGCTGATCCTGGTGAAATTAAAAAGCTTTTTGCTCCTTTAATTTCCAAAAGCAGCCTGGTTTTGGCCTATTCTCCTACAAACATGCTTGTGATTACTGATACTTATTCAAATATAACAAGACTGCTGAAAATTCTTGATGTCATTGATGTTACAGGTACCGGCCTGGAACTTTCTGTTATTCCGCTTGAATTTGCAAGCGCCGAAAAGCTGGTAAAACTATTGAGTACTGTATTCCAAACGCGGGTTAAACTAAAAAGGGGAGCTTTGGGAAAAACTGTTAAGTTCGTAGCAGATGAACGGACAAACACAATTGTTTTGCTTGCCAGCGAAAATGAAACTGCCAGGATTAAAAAGCTTGTTAAGCTGCTTGACAGGGAGATTCCGCGAGGTAAAGAAAAAATCCGTGTTTATTATCTTGAAAATGCCACGGCCGAAGATCTGGCAAAGGTTCTGCAGGAACTGCCGGCAAAAAAGCAAAGCCCCGCCAAAGGGAAAAAAGAAGCCCCCCTTATTTCAGGCGATGTCATAATAAAAGCGGATAAGGCTACTAACAGCCTCATTATTATGGCGGAAAAGGATGATTATCTGGTCATTGAGGAAATAATAAAGAAGCTGGATATTCCAAGGGCAATGGTCTATATTGAATGTTTGATCATGGAAGTAAATGTGAACAAGGAATTTAACCTTGGAACAGAGTGGCAGGCAGGCGGCAAGACAAGCTATGATGGTCGGAGTAAAACAGGATTCTTTGGCGGCGGCTTTGGCGGCGGGGGCGAGAGTAATTACAGCAACTTAGGGGGAATGCTCAATACAAGCACAGGCTCTGTTTCTTTTCCTTCCGGCTTTTCTCTGGGTGTATTTGGTGAATTTGTTGAAATCGGAGGCATTAAATTTCCCAACCTGGCGGCGGTCATACAGGCACATAAAAAGGACAAGGATGTTCATATACTTTCAACACCGCAGATTCTAACCACAAATAATGAGGAAGCCAGCATCACTGTTGGAAAAAATATCCCCTATATAACCAGACAGGATACAACAAACACAGGGACAGATATAAACTATAGCAATTATGAATACAAAGATGTCGGAATAACCTTGAAGATTACGCCTCAAATCAGCAAGGACAGGATGGTCCGCCTCAACATTTCTCAGGAGGTAACCAAGCTGGAATCAATCAACGATTTTCGTCCAACCACTTTAAAGCGTACTATTGATACAACAGTTATTGTCAAGGATAAAAATACCGTTGTTATAGGCGGGCTGATCGACGACAGCTTTTCAAATACAGAATACATGGTTCCATGCCTTGGAAATATACCTGTGCTTGGATGGGCTTTCAAGTCAATGTCAAAATCAAATGAGAAGACCAATCTTTTTATTTTTCTCACACCCCATGTTATAAAAAATCCTGTGGAAGCAGATATGGTTTACAAAAAGAAGAAAGATCAGATCGACAAAATAAAAGAAGGCAGCATCAAGATGTATAAAAAAGGTGCCGATGAATGAGTAAATCTCTTTTACAGATACTTAAAGACAAATCTTTAGTCTCGGAAGAAGATATTAAAGAAGTCCAAAAGACAATAAAAGAAAAAGGAGGGAACACTGGAGAACTACTTGTAAATAAAAAAATTATTACTGAAACCCAACTCCTTGAAGCCTTAAGCGTTTTGTATGATATTCCATTTTGGCATAAACTTCCTGTTGACCATATCAGTAATGATTTTACAAGGAAGGTATCAATTCAATTCCTTAAAAAATATATCATGGTTCCTTTGGCAAACGACGGGAAGGTTGTTGATGGCCCCGGCAGCATAATAGCAATAAATGACCCTGTCGGCTTGCAGGCAATAGATGACCTGGTAAGGATTCTTGGTTTTGATGATTATAAGGTTGTTCTTTCAACAAAGGATTCCATTACTTCCGCCATAAACATAAGCTATGATATCAGCAGAGATTCCGCTCAGCAGCTTGTCCAGAATATGGAAGAAAACGGCAGTATTACCATAAGTCTTGAGGATACTGCAGATCTTTTGGATGACACCAGTAACGCGCCTATTATCAAGCTGGTTAATCATATTATCTCTCAATCTATTAAAGCTCGTGCAAGCGATATTCATATAGAGCCATACCAGAACAGTTTTAAAGTCCGTTACCGTGTGGACGGCATACTTTATGACCTTCTATCTCCTTCCATGGGGATTCAGCCTGCTCTGATTTCCAGAATAAAGGTCATGGCAAAGATGAACATTGCTGAAAAACGTCTTCCCCAGGACGGGCGTTTTGAAGTCAAAATCGGTGGCCAGAGCATTGATGTAAGGGTTTCCACAATTCCGTCTTCGTTTGGTGAACGTTTAGTTCTAAGGCTTCTTAATAAATCCGGCTCACTGCTTAGACTCACTGAAATCGGCCTTTCTCATGAACGACTTGTATTGCTGGAAAATCTTGTTAGATCTCCGAATGGCATTATTCTTGTTACAGGACCTACCGGAAGTGGCAAAACAACAACTCTCTATGCAATTTTATCATCCATAAATACACCCGATATTAATATCATAACCATAGAAGATCCGATAGAATATCAGATTAAAGGCATCAGCCAGATGCAGGTCAATCCAAAGATAAACCTTACTTTTGCACTGGGCCTCAGATCAATTGTAAGGCAGGACCCTGATGTCATACTTATAGGAGAAATACGAGACAAGGAAACAGCAGAAATAGCTGTTCATTCGGCTTTAACCGGACACCTTGTTTTTTCCACACTTCACACAAATGATTCTGCAAGCGCTATTACCCGTCTTGTTGATATCGGTATCGAACCTTTTTTAATTTCATCATCGGTTATGGCTGTCGCGGCACAGAGGTTAATCCGTGTTCTTTGCAGTTATTGCAAAGAAGCAAGTGAGCCGGATTATATCGCACTTGAAGGACTTGGAGTCATTCCGGATAAATTCAAAGATGGTAAGATATACAAAGCAAAAGGTTGTGAAAAATGTTTTAATACCGGCTACAAGGATAGAATGGCTATTTTCGAGATTATGGTATTGAACAGTCATTTAAAGAGTCTGATACTTAAAACCTATGATTCAAACAGGATAAAAAATGAAGCTTTGAATCAAAACATGATCACTTTACGCCAGGATGGAATACAAAAGGTTTTGGATGGGATTACAACAATTGAGGAGGTGCTCAGGATTACACAGCGATAAATAATTTTAAAGTGGTTTAAAGAGCGGTTGTTGACAGCCTGTCTGTAAGCATGGAAAGACGCTGGCGGGGCCTGTCGTTTTTCAGGGCGATGTCCAGCGCTTTTTTCATGCCGATCAAGATTACCAGCTTTTCTCCTCTTGTAATATAGCAGTGTATAAAAGGTTCCTCTGAAGCAGAGCATAATGCTGTGTCATTAGAGGTATAATTACAGCGGGATATTCCGATAGAGGTAAAATCAGGAAAGACAGGGACGTTACGCTCACTTCATCAGTTTGTGAACAGGTCAAACCACCCATACGCCGTAAGGCTTTACGCCGGACCACTGACGAAAACAAGCACAAAAACTCCTGAGGGGAAAGCATATACACTTTTGAGCCTTCCCTATTTTCTCGCTGGGAAAATACATGATTACATGGTTGTGCTAACCTAAAATTGACCAGCAAACATAGCTTGTGCTAACCCAAATTTGACCACCCTGAGCAATGATCCTCATGGTATTATGGTTAATTTAATAACCATAACCAGGGAGGAGAGGAGTTGCTCACAATGGATCAGTATGAATTTATAAGGACAGCACATCGGGTTTACGGCAAGAACATCAGCGAGCTGTCAAGAATGACAGGACATTCGCGCAACACAGTAAAAAAGGCGATACGCGGTGAGTCTTGGAAGTACCGGGAGCGGGAGAATCAACACTTTCCCGTTCTTGACTCCTACATTGCTATCATCGACGGATGGTTGGTAAATGATAAGGAGCAGCCAAAGAAACAGCGGCACACTGCTCGCAGGATTTATAATCGGCTGGTTGCCGAACATGGTTATACAGGAGGAGAGTCCACTGTTCGTCGGTATGTCAGGAGCGCCAAGGCCATTTTTGGCATAGACAATCCGGGGGCATTTATTCCTTCTGCGATCCCGAAGCCGGATTCAAGGCAGAGGCA
The DNA here is from genome assembly GCA_030627405.1 of Deltaproteobacteria bacterium. Classification (GTDB taxonomy): domain Bacteria; phylum Desulfobacterota; class Desulfobacteria; order Desulfobacterales; family ETH-SRB1; genus B13-G4. The sequence goes on along the minus strand of DAOUSD010000184.1, from coordinate 33 downwards.
GAGGTTGACTGGGGTACAGCTACTGCAATTATT
>DAOUSD010000068.1 GCA_030627405.1 Deltaproteobacteria bacterium | reverse complement strand
GATTCATTCAGATTCATAATCGGTTCTCAGTATTTTTTATATTTCGGCATTATGGGCATTTCTTTGCCCTATTTTAATTTATACTGTTATCATCTTAATTTTACCGGTTTTCAAATAGGACTCCTGTCTGCATTTAGAACGGTGATGATAGTTTTGTTCCCTTTATTTTGGGGGGCTATGGCAGACCGCTTTCAAATCAGGAGACCGATATATATTTTATGCAATTTTGTGAGTACCGGGATATGGGCATTTTATCTATATACCACTGATTTCCGGTTAATGCTGGTTATTACCATATTTTACGGAATTTTTTACGCTCCCATTATATCTTTTCTTGAAGCCTTTACTATGGATGTACTGGGCAAAGAGAAGAAAAGTTATGGGAAGCTTAGGGCATGGGGATCAATTTCCTTTATTGTTGTTGTAATAGTCCTCGGCAGGATAATTGATATTTTTTCAATCGAAATTATTATTGCTGTAATTCTTGCCGGCTCCCTGCTTCAGGCATTTATTTCTGTTAAAATTCCTGATGTTGTCATTTCAAAAAAGAAGTCTTTTATACCCAAGGCAAAAGTTCTATTAAAGAGGCGTTTAACCGTCTTCCTGTTTTGCGCTTTTTTAATGCTTGTAAGCCATGGAACCTACTATGCTTTCTTTTCCATCCATTTAGACAGCCTTGGCTATGGTAAAACATTCATCGGAATTACCTGGGCTATGGCGTCGATGGCAGAGATACTTGTAATGATAAAGTCAGACAAAATATTCAAGCGTTTTTCCCTGGAAAACGTTCTGGTATTTTCATTTATGATAGCAGCATTAAGATGGTTAATACTTTTCTTTGTAAAATCTCCGGCTTTAATCCTGATATCACAGGTTTTTCATGCCATCTCATATGGTGCATTTCATATAGCAAGTATATTGTATGTTGATTTACTAACTCCTGATGAAGCCAAAACTCTGGGACAGGCAGCAAATAATGCTGTAACTTACGGCCTTGGGATGACGGTTGGATTTCTCTTTAACGGCTATTTATATGAAAGTGTGGGCTCGTTTAATTTGTTTATAATAAGCAGTCTTATTGCGCTGTCCGGGGGTGTAATTTTTAAATTAGGGCTCGGTACTACTATACAGATCTGATCAAATCACTTTTTCAAGGAGACCATTGAAAAAAGGTCTTTCATTTTTCATTCACCTGCCTCGTCGCTCCGGAAGGCAACATGGATTGAATGAGTTCATGGTATTCATCTGTCCAATTCATTCGTTTGTAAATATACGCGAGACAGAGCAGTGTGTTTGTATCATCCGGGTAAAATTTGATGTAGTCTTTGATAACATCTATGGCTTTGTTCCATTCCCCCTGTTCCTGATAATGTTTTGATAAAAGCTGTGTGCCCCATGCTTGCCGGAATTTCGGCGGAATACGCTTCAAAAGATCGCATGCTGCTGTGTTGTCACCGATCTGCAAGAATGAATAGGATAACAATACCTGATATTTTGGAAACGGATGCTTGTGAACAATTTTTTCAAGCACCTCATTAGCCTTTTCGTAGTCCTTACTCACGTAAAGATAAAAAGATGCAAGTCTGAACAGATTTTCTTCCGTGGGATTCCGTCCGGCCGACTCTTGCAATGCTTCTTCATAAACAGCCTGATCTAGATGATATGCGCACGACACCATACTTTCCAGATAGGTTATATTCTTTGTCTCGCTGTAAACCCTTTTGTAAAAATCATACGCTGTGCGATAATCTTCTTCTATCTCAAATAGCTGCGCCAGTTTTGCAAGATATTCGTTATTAGACGGCTCTATCTTATTGAGCATGAAAAAGAGTTTTTTCGCCGATTGATATTCATGATTATCTAAATATATGTATGCCAGTTTGCGCATGATTTTCGGGTCTGATGATTCTGCAATCCCTCTTTTAAACCATTTTTTTTGTAAAACCAGATCATTCTGCCAGTACGAAATCTCTATGGCCTTCTTCATATTCTCTGATGACAGCTTGCCCTTGCGCCATCTTGTTTCATATATCTTCAAAGCATCTGAATACCTTTTGTTCCAGACAAGGAAACCGGCCACAAAGTCTTCGTTGCCCATATTTCCCGCAATCCTTATAACCCTCTCCTGGTTCTCACTGTTATCGGGATCTTCACGCCAGAAATCCATGGACACGTTGAACGCGCTGTCCATCAGCCCTTTGTCCTTCCATTCAAGCGATAATGCCTCCGAGCCTCTTTCAAGCCACCTCTTACGCAGGGTTGGGTCATTCTGTAACCATGCAACTTCCATTGCCACCTTCAGGCTGTCTGCCGACAGTTCCCCCTTACGCCATTTCTGTTCATATATCTTCAAGGCATCTGAAATTCTTCGGTTCTGCACAAGGAAATCGACCACAAAGTCTTGTTTGCCTATATTCCTCGCAATCCTTATAACCCTCTCCTGATTTTTCCTGTTATCCGGATTTTTACGCCAGAGATGGAGAGATGCGTTGAGTGCGTCATCCAGCAGCTTTTTATCTTTGCAGCCGAGAGCACAAAGAGCTTCAACGGTATCTATTACCGACTCAAAATTGCCATTTTCCCAATAGATATACACAAGTTGAGTCAGGAGCTTTTTGCTTTCGTCGCTTCCCTTATCCTTAATTACGGCAAGCCTTTCAATACAGATGGATTCCGCCTTTAGGTTAAACGCCCCGGCCTTTTTTTCATCTCCGGTTTTTTTATAAAGCCTGGCCAGAGAAAGAAAATCATCAAGAGTCTTCGGTGTTATCCGCGAAGCCATCTGCATGGCCGTTTCTTCATCCCCCAAGGCCACACAGACTCTGAAAAGTTCTCTTGTCAGTTTCGCGTCGGCGATAACATCTACGGCTCGCTCAAGCCACTTTTTCCTTTGCTGAATGTCACCTGTCCACCTTGAGACGGTGACGGCCTTCTCTATCTGTTTTTCTGTTAAATCTCCTGAATTATATGCCTGATCATATAGAGCCAGCGCTTCATAAAGCCTCTGGTTTCCCAATAAAAACTCTATCAGAAAATCCCAATTATCCTTTTTGTTAGCAAAAAAGATAACATCATCCTGTCTTATTTTGCTTGCCGGGCTAAAACGCCAAAAGCCAATGGCGGTATCCATTCCGTCCCTCATGAGCTCGGGACTCTTATATTCCAGGTCTAAAAGACGTTTTACAGTGGCCAGAAACTTATCGTAGTCTCCAACATAACGACAGAGCATGGAAATCCTGATCAATATCTCCCTGTGAAAATACTGATCATTTGTCGTTTTCAGGCTCTTTTCATATGCCGCTATTGCTTCCTTGTACATGGAAAGCGACTCATAATAATGAGCAATCTTCAAGTCTATGGGTTTGAGCAAATAGCCGCTCACTGTCATGCCCGCAAGAATGATAAAAAAAGTAGCTTGGAGAATATGCTTTCTTGAATACATTTATTGAAGGTCCTCCCTGGCCCATTTCCATGAGACACCAAGGCGTTTTGCCTTTTTTTGGAACTCAAGCTTCTTGTCTTCAGACATTGGGGCATAATCCACCGCAAGGATTATTTTTTTGTCTCTTCTCAACATCTCCACTTTGTCAAGCAGCCACTCAGTGTTTTTGTCCATGTCCGTCCTTTCGGTCCAGGCCAAGTCCTCCTTTTTATAAAAAAGAGATTCTATAAATACGCCGCAGATGTCGTTCCTTATGTCATCATAAATGCCGAAGCCCCTGTTTATAATCATATTTCCAGGAATGCTCTTCTTTATCATTCGAACAAGGCTTACGCCTTTGCTATGGATAAGCTCTCGCTTTTCGGGCAGTAGATTCCCAAGGATTTCCACATCATCCGCAGTATCCACAAAAACGTTTTCAAATCCCTTTGACCGCAAAAACTCAACTTCCTTTTTTACTATATTCTCCCATTCAGGAGATGAGATATCCACGAGAAATGCCGGCCAATCCTCAACCTTCCGCACAATAGCTTGCGGAGGAAGGGAGGAAAGATAACCGGAGTTCATCTCGATTTCACAAAGGGAGATATACGCAAACGCGCGAGATATATCCCCTTTTACTTGCGCATATGGTGATATGATATAGATATCATCATTCTTGTTGATCTCCACAAAGGGAAGATATGTGATTTCGAATCCTGCCAAAAGAGGTATCATGATGAGTCCGAGATTAAAGAACCTGAACGGCCTTTTTAAAAATACCATACTCAAGTCTGCCAAGTTTTGAATTCAAAACAATCAAAGAAAGAACAGAAGAAACCATACACGTTATCATGAAGCCCAAACCGTAGTATTCCCAGCCAAGTTTTATGGAAACAACCGTGCTCACAATATTCAAAACAAGAAAAACAGTTGCCAGCCATAAAATGGAATCATAATCATCAAGATATTGTATCAAAAGAATACAGAAAAACCAGAAGGCAAAAAATATAGTTCCTATCATAAGATAATGAAATACAAAGGGATTCGTCCATGGAAGGGGAATAATAGCTGTGGATACGAAAAAAAGCACCACCATAACAACACCGCCGTGCACGAGTAAAATACGCAGCATAATATGCCTTACAGAATTAATAATGTTCACCTTTTCCATGGATAATTCCCGAAAAGGAAAATTGTTTAACAGCTTGAATATAAATAATCGGAAGGGATTTCTAATCTCCTTTTTTATGCCTCTATATACTATGAACGACGCTATCATCATCAGACTGATAGCCACAAAAAATGGGAAGTCGTATTGAGGCGAATACCGGAAAAAGGGATCAAACATGGATCTGCCCGCTGTTTTCGAATACCAGAAGATAGGCTTATCTATCCAGAAACCCAGGTTAACCAAAAATAAGGCCAGTCCCGGCTTATAAGCCTTGGGACGCATAAAAAATCTCCAATCCATTTTTACCGATTCCCTAAGATAGAGCTTCAGGATATAGGCATATCCGCCTAAAATGGGAATGGTAATACCTGCAATAAAAATAAGTATAAGCCCCTGGACATCGCTTGTGCCTGTGAGCAAAAGAAGACCGATGCTTATGCCCATGCCTGTCAGAAACATCAAAAAGGTAAGACGATCTTTATCAAGGGAATTTATTACACTGACGATGCACCACAGGAGTGATAGAAGACTTGTAAGGATAACAAAGGTTATTTTGTAATTGGCAGTGACTGAAGATAAAAAAAAGATGACAACAGATGAGATGCACATGGAAAAAGAACCCATAATGACAGATGATGCTATCAGGGCGTTAAAAATGGAATCAGTCCTTCTGAAAAAAAGTTCGTCTGCCAAAAAACGGTTGAGCACAGTATATACAGGAGATGAAATAATTAAAGAGAGACCCGTTGCATAGGTAATCACAAGAAAAAACAGCGTTGGGGACTGGCCGGTGGCAAGATAGACCAACAACCCCATCACAGACAGGCAGGAAATGGTCAGAAACCAGGGCCCTACCGCCTGGCTTGCCTGCTCGGTTTCCATCATGACAAAACTGGCAAGGGGTGGCCGTTTAATGTGTTTCTTCAGCAAGAATGAGATTCCCGCCATTGAGTTCCTCCTGATATATATTAAAATACTGCTTGATAATTAGGTCTTCCCTGTAGAGCTGCTCTATCCTCTTTATCCCGTTTTCCCCGAAATCGCTTGCCAGTTCCGTGTCCTTGAGTATCTTCACGGTAGCCTCGGCAATTGCCTGCACATCCCTTATTCTTGCTACAATTCCTGCAGGGCCTATGCCGTCGTCAACGCCATATACAAGCTCGTTGCATGCGCCCACATCCGTAGTCACCACTGGAATTCCGCAGGCCATGGCCTCCATCACCACGAGAGGCATTGCCTCTTTGATGCTCGTCAAAACAAGGACATCCATCTTCTTGTAATAATCAAGGACATCCGCTATTCCGGTAAAGGTAATGGTGTCATTCAATCCAAGCATGTCAAGAAGTTCAGTGCATTCCGTGTAATACTCCGGCTGGTTATCGGTCGGCCCGATAATCCATGCCGCCACCTTTTGATACTCCTTTTTGACTATTGCCATTACCTGCAGGAATGTCTTGATATCTTTTACATTATCCACCCTTCCCACAAGGCCGACCATTCTGGGGTCTTTTGTGCAACGGCTGCACCTTGCCTCTTTAAAACGCGCGACTTCGATTCCATTCGGCACGACCATGATCTTCTCCGCCCTGGCCCCATATTCGACTTCAAGGCACTTATTCCCCTGATAGAGCGTGATGAGCCGGTCGCATGAATTGTATTGCCATCGGCATATGGCCGAAAAGAAATCGATCCACATCTCTTTAAGGTAAGGGTCCTCCAGCCAGCCGGCCTTCAAGAGTTCCATCTCTCTTTCCTGAAGGTATATTCCATGTTCGGTGATAATCGATTTTTTCCCGTCAATGGCCGATTTCAGACATGCCAGCATGCCGGCATATCCCGTACCCGGCGAGTGATAGATCTTTGAGGATGGGAGCTTTTGATAGAGTGAAAGCATTCGAAAAAGAATGAGATGAATACTGCGGTGGGCATAGAAATACTTCAAAAATCCCGCACCCTCCCTCCTCTTCTCATATATCTTTGTTAGAAGGGCAAATGCGGCTTCATCCTCAAGAAAATTCCTGAAAATTCCAGGATTTTCATTATTGACAAGCTCCCTTATCAGGGAAAGACTTCTTTCAGAAAGAACCCCTTTTCTCCAATCGTTCATAAGCTGATAAAGGCCGTCGGAGATGCTCTGCCATTTTTTCCGTGAGAGCTTCGAGGGGGGATGTTTTTCTATTTCATCATAGTCAAACAAGACAAATTCCCGGTACAACACGACGTTATCGGGAAAGTTGTATTTCCGTTCCTCATGCTTTTTTTCCTCGGGGATCAATGCCACTATGGAAAAAGTAAACTCCTTCATTTTTTCCATGAGCCATTGAAGCCAGGAAGAAACTCCGCCGGTAACATACGGGTAGCTGCCTTCTACAACCAGGCAGATGTCAGAACCCTTTTCCATGTGTGTGCCGCCTCTTTGACTTTGTCGGGGATATATGCGCCTTCAGTCATTTCAATAGTTTCGTAAATGCGATTAAACGGATCAAGCTCCCCATGCGCCAGCGCGAGCTCAAACTCGTAAGGAATCCATTTTTGCAATAAATAATCCCCTTTTTCTTGTACTGTCTTATAGATATTTCTTGCCTTTGCAGCCTCTCCCGCCTCGAGAAGGTATCTCACGCTCAAGAGGGCATTTTCTTCGGAATCTTCCTGCTCAAAAGCACGAACTGCCCAATGGCAGGCCTTTCCCTGATAAAATGGTTTCATGATGGAATCACACAGATCAAGGT
>DAOUSD010000111.1 GCA_030627405.1 Deltaproteobacteria bacterium | reverse complement strand
GTTCATTAATTATATGCAGGATAGTAACACTGAAACCCTCTGCGCCTTCCAGAAGTTGAGCCACATATAAAACTGCACGACGGGCATTCTCTGACTCATCAACTGCAATAAGAATGTTCTTATTAAAAACAAGCTCTTTATTCATGCTTTTTCCTCCTTGCAAGTTTTTGGCAATGTATTATTAATTGAGTACGTGAACCCTTCTAAATCCTCCAGCAACTGCTTGGTATCATCATAGAACCAGTTGGCGCCACTTGAAAAATGCATAAGCATCCTGTTAAGGGTTTCAGGTATATAGGGATAAACTTTTTTTAAATTTGCCACACGATTGTGAAAAACAATATTAACATCATCATCTGCCAGTAAACTTAAAGCCGGATGGTTTTGTTTCTTGAGGTCAGTCATCATTACATCGCCCATTCCTGTCAGAAATATTAAAATATTACCCAGACCAAAGAGATCATAGCCATATATATTCTCTCTCTGGCGGTAATTATAGTCAAAATCTATCCAGCGAAAATCTCCGCTGTGCCTGTCAATTAAAATATGATCTCTACGAATATCGCCGTGTTTCTCACCATTTTCGTGTAGAAATTTAATGGCTTTAATGCACTCAATATATTTACTTAAAATGCCGGGGAACAGCTCATAAAAATAAGTCTTATGATCGGGCCTTAATTTTTGCACATAATCATGGATAGTTTTTCCATTAATTATGTCTAATACTCTAACAATATTTCCTTTTTCATCCTCTACCGCATATCCATGCATGAAATTTTTATGACCAGCCACCAGCTTTAAAATGCGCGCCTCTTTTCTGGGGCTCCTAAAGCACTCAAAGTCAATACCTGCAATATTAGCCATAAATTTTTCATGAAAAACAAGTTTTATGATCTTCCTGCTTCCATCGGTTAAATCAATTGATCGCTTAACCCAAAATTTTTCCTCATCATCAAGCCCGAAACGTCCTTCCTTTGCATTATGCATAATTAGAAAAGGCTTTTCATTAAGAACAACCACACTTCCATATTCTACACGAAAAAAATCAGAGGTGTCTGTATAAATTTTAAACCGGTAATTCTCCGCACGAGGAGATGCCCATCGTGCAACCATTTTATGAAGAGTATCTTGTGATATAGATTTTTCCATAAATACCTCTGTCTGTAACAGTTTACAGTTGTCGGTTTACAGTTCACGGTTTTTTAATGAATATTGAGCCTAAACATTAAATCAAAAAAGGAATTTCTTTCATCTCCTTATATGTAAAAACAGGGCCGTCAATACAGACGAACTTACTTCCTATAGTACAGTGACCGCACTTGCCTACTCCGCATTTCATATTTCTCTCAAGTGTAGAAATAATATCCTCTTCAGCAAAACCCATATTGAGCAGGTCAAAAACCACATAAGGAATCATTACCGGAGGACCGCAGATTACAACCTTTGTGTTTAAAGGGGATATCTCTATTTTTTCCCATAAATTCGTTACAGGTCCTGTGTTCCCATTCCACTCGGGACTTCCTTTGTCCACGGTAATCAGGACTTCTGCATTGTTTTCTCTGCTCCAGTTGTCTAAATCTTCCTTAAAAACAATATCTTCAGGTGTTCTTGCTCCGTAAAGTATGGTTATTGTGCCAAAATCAGCTTTTTTTGCAAAAACATGCCGGATTAAAGACCGCAGCGGAGCAAGCCCAATTCCCCCTCCGACAAATAAAAGATTTTTGCCGTAAAGCTGTTTTAAAGGAAAACCATTGCCATAAGGTCCGCGCACGCAGATCTCGTCCCCTTCTTTGCAGCGATCTATCTCACCTGTCAAAAGGCCTGCCTTCTTGATGCTCAACTGAAACTCTCCGGCAACTTCCGGAGATGAACTTATGGAAAAGGGAGCTTCTCCGCAATTGAATACAGAAACCAGAACAAACTGACCAGGCCTGAATGTAAATTTATTCTGCAATTCTTCTTCTTTAAAGTAAAGCGTAAATGTTTTTATATCAGCGGTTTCATCTTTTATCTCTTTGATTTTGACAGTATGCGGCAAATATACATTTGCTACCATTTTTCGCATTAATATCTGAGCCCTATTTTCCACCACTGCCTCCTGTTCCTGCATCTTCAGGAATCTTAAGCTGATATCCAAGAGCGCGTGCAACTCCCTCCTCTGTTATTATTCCTTCATTTATCAGATGTTCTCCAAGGGATTTGCCGGTGCCGGCCTGCTTTTTAAGTGCCTTCTTCAGTTCTTCTCTGCTCAATAACCCGGCTTCAACAAGTATCTCTCCCAGTCTCAAAGAATCCTCTCTTAATTTTTTCTCCTTATGCTCACAAATCATTTTTATAACATTGATCATATCAACCCGGCCAAAACATATTTCTACACAGCGTCCGCATCCCACGCAGCTTGGCCGGCGGTGTTTCTTGCTGTCATAATAAAGTTTATGATAAAAACGTCTGCGAATCCGGCGTTTCCTCTCATGCCTTGGATTATAACCGCCTGCAAGTCTGGTAAACCCGCTGAATGTGCATGAATCCTGTATCCTTAATCTTTCACCTTTGGTATCAGAAATCGGTATATCCACGATATTAAAACAATAACACGTGGGACACACATATGCGCACCCGCCACAGTTCTGACACCGGTTACCCAGCTCCTCCCAGAGCGTTTCGTCCACCTCATCATTCATAAGACGGGATACGGCAGTATCCATATCAACAATCTGATGGAATCTGCTCTCGGCCTCAAGAATTATCTCATACTGTTGTTCTCTGTCTTTTTCAGTCGCAGGAGAAAAAAAATAGCTCCATTCTTCAACAAGCTCCCTGCCCCTGGGTCGTCCGACTTCTACAAAAAATCTGTCTCCCAGATCCGTGAGCTGCAGATCATATCCGTGTGTCAAAAAAGGACCGCTTTTTGTGCTCCTGCAGAAACAGTTCTCCATGGGCTCATTACATCCGATATTGATCAGGACAGTATTAATTCTTCTGTTCAAATAATACAGGTCTTTGAAGTTTTCCTGAAATATCATATCCAGAAAAAGAATTCCCCAAAGATCGCAGGAACGTAAGCCGAACAAGATTCTTGGAGTATCATCCAGCATCTCATCAAACCTGTACTCGTTGCCTTTACGCTGGTATTTGAATAAAGTCTCACTTCGGGGTAAAAAGAAATTTTTGGGCGGCATTACAGGCCTGGTTTTAAGATCAAGAGTAACTTCATCCACAGAATGAATAACCTCGAGAAGTGTATCTCCGCCGGCATTTTTAACAGGTGCGATCAGTTCATGTTTTTTAGAGATCTTGCGCAAAAAACTTTTTAGATGTTCTTTATTTAAAATAAGCCTGTCTGCCATTATTCTATCCTTTCTATTCTCACCGCACAAACCTTAAACTCCGGAATCTTTGCCTTTGGATCAAGCGCGGTATTGGTAAGGATATTGGCAGGTGACTTCTTAAAGTGAAATGGCATAAAAAGCGTTCTTTCCGGCACATCATCTGTTATATGCACTTTCACTTTAACAGCCCCTCGTCTTGAAACCACACGAACAAGCTCACTGTTATCTACTCCGAGGCATTTCGCATCAGCAGGATTAAGCTCAATAATTCCCTCAGGCATTTCCCTTGTGAGCGTTACAATTCTCATGCTCATACTGCCTGTATGCCAGTGCTGATACATTCTGCCTGTAGTAAGATAAAAGGGATATTCACTGTCAGGCAGTTCTGCAGGAGGTCGATAATCAATACATTCAAAATGCCCTTTCCCCCTTGCAAAAGAGCCCTTGTGTAAAAAAGGAGTCCCTGGATGTTCTCTTTGCGGGCAGGGCCAGAAAAGGCCCCAATTGTCTTCCAGCCTGTCGTAATATACTCCCCCGTAAACAGGTGTCAGCATTGCAATCTCCTCCATGATTTCAACTGGAGATTCATATTCCATGGGATAATTCATTCGGGAGGACAGTTCACATATGATTCGCCAGTCAGGCTTGCTGGAACCGACAGGAGGAATCGCCTCGCGAACCCTCTGTATGCGGCGCTCAGTACTGGTAAATGTACCATCTTTTTCAGCAAATGATGCTGCCGGCAATACTACATGTGCATATTCCGCTGTTTCAGTCAGAAATATGTCTGATACTGCCAGAAATTCCATACTGCTCAAAACTTTTCTGACTTCCTTAATATCGGGATGGCTCATGGCCGGATTTTCTCCCATGACAAACATGCCATGGGTAGTCTTTCCATCAAGCATCTCAATACTGGTCAGCCCAGTTGACGTCGGAAGCTCTGTCTTCCACAAATTTTTAAATTTCTTTCTAATATCTTCGTCAGTAACATCCTGATAGCCCGAAAGAGTTCCAGGCAATGCACCCATATCGCATGCCCCCTGAACATTATTCTGGCCGCGCAAAGGTCCAACACCGGTAAATTCCCGCTCAACATGGCCGGTCAGCATGGCCAGATTGGCTATGGATTCTACATTATCCGTCCCTGATATGTGCTGCGTAATTCCCATTGAATAGATTATCATGGCTCGCTTAACTCCGGCATACATACGGGCCGCCCTTCTGAGACCTTCTAAAGAAATACCGCAGAGTTTCTCGACATGATCGAGATCAAAATTCTCCAGATTCCTGCTGAACGCATCGAAATTCTCTGTACGCATGCTTATAAAGGAATCATCAAACAGTTTTTCTTCAAAAATAATCTTCATCATCCCTTTCAGCCAAAGTACATCTGTACCAAGACGCGGCTGAAGATAAACATGTGCGAATCTGCTCAATGGAATGCGACGGGGATCTATAACAATCAGTTTGGCGCCTCTGTCTATGGCATCAAATATAAAACGCGCTATCTGGGGGTGTTGTTCGGTAGTGTTTGAACCAATTACTAAAATCACCTCGGCGCCTGCCAGTTCCGCTATAGAATTCGTCATGGCACCGGAACCAAAGGCATTGTTTAATCCTATAACGCTTGAGGAGTGGCAAAGCCGGGCACAGTGATCAATATTATTTGTCTTTAATACTGCCCTGGCAAATTTCATTAATAGATAATTTTCCTCATTTGTGCACTTTGCAGATGAAAGCACACCCAAGGCATCTGGTCCGTACTTGTCCCTGATATGAGTCAATTTTGCCGCAATCAAATCAAGAGCCTCATTCCATTCAGCCCTTTCAAGACGTCCGTTTTTTCTAATCAATGGAAAGCGAAGTCGCTCTTTATGAAGAACAAATTCAAAACAGTTCCATCCCTTGACACACAGGTTTCCGCGGGAGACAGGGTGCTCTCTGCTGGGAATCACCCCAACTATCTTTCCATTTTCGACTTCAAGATACAAATTGCATCCGCATGCGCAGAAACAGCAGGTTGTCAATACCCTGTGCATAAAATATGCCTTTTTTTATTGTTTTTAAATGATTTTTTTATCATACTATAAAAATAAATCAAGAAAATTGAATAAGTCACATATGTTCATTCCTGAATTAAACTTGACATAATTTCATATAATGTTCATATTTTCATAAATGGTAGCCATTCACGGAACGTCGAAAATAGAAATTGGAAATTGGGCATTCATGCTTTTGTACTGTTCTTCCCAATTTCTATTTTAATCTTTCCCTAATTTCTATTTTCTAATTTCAAGTTTCAAGCCGTGAACGGTTATATTAACTAAATTGAGCAATTTTTTATAATGCTCTCATTTTAAAAGGATTTAGCATACTATGCTGCTCAAACTTTTTCTTGCATTCACACTTATACCTGTTGCTGAAATATACCTGCTGATAAAAATCGGCCATTCAATAGGGGCACTTAACACGGTGTTGGTTGTAATCATAACTGCTTTTGCAGGAGCAACCCTTGCCCGCGTACAGGGCCTGCAAACCATGCTGCGCATCAAGGCCAGCCTTCAGCAGGGAATAACGCCAACTGAAGATCTGATTGACGCGTTTATAATATTTTTAGCTGGAATTGTTCTTTTAACACCCGGGTTCATCACCGACATTGCAGGGCTGCTGATGCTTTTCCCGGTAACCAGATATCACTTTAAACGATATTTAAGATCTAAATTCGACCAGTGGATCAAAAACCAGACTATACATATCAGACGCTTTCCTGAATAACATTTTTCCTAACCAATCTGTATCTCTAACAAGCCGAGTTTACTTCAGCCGCAAGGCACAGGCCGTGAAGTTGTGGTATTTCACCACGAATGGCCTGTAACGTAGCGGATGCTGTGAAATCGGCTTGTTAGTCAACGAAGCTGTTGAAATCCGCTAACCATAAACTGCACAGCAAGAACTGCGAGCAAAAGCCCCATAAGGCGCATAATTACTCGAATACCTCCAACGCCCAGCATTTTCCGAATCCATTCTCCGAAATAAAACACAAAATAAAT
>DAOUSD010000046.1 GCA_030627405.1 Deltaproteobacteria bacterium | reverse complement strand
TCTTCCATAAAAAATATAAAATGGCATCTCGCTTATCACGGTTATTCCCTAAAAGTCGTTTGGACTCTCTAAAAAAATCAATATCACAATCAAGCAGCCTGGCGGCTTTTTCAATTAGCGCCTGTTGATCCTCATCTTTTAAAAGTTGATTTAATTGCGGCAGCTCTCCGTTTTTGTTTGATGATAAGTATGTCTCCTTGATATATTCCAGGAACTCCAGGGAACCGTAAATCAAACCAAATTTAACATCTTCCCATAGACTCTCTTTTTCATCGGAATACCTCTGAACTTTGTTGCGGTAAGCTTTCTGCCTATCTTTTATTGCACGTACCTGTGAAAAGACAGGACCGGTTTTCAACCACTCAGGCGGCTTCTTCTTATAGGCATAAAACCGGTAACTACTCCATTTATAGTCCACCAAACGGTCTACAACTCCCGCCCTCAATGGATTGCGATGTATATAACATGAGAGTCTCAGCAAGTAAGCATCATTTTCAACAATTATACTCTTAAACCGTCCTTGAAACAGATGGCCGCTTTGCAAATTCCTCAGATTAAAACGTCGGGTGTATCGTGTTCCCAGCCATTGCATGCTCTTTGAAAGATTGGGTCTCATTGTCTGCAGCAGGAGATGATAATGCGTGTCCATCAAAGCATAAGCATAAATTTCAACCTCAAACCTTTCTGACATATCTGCCAGGATGTATAAAAAATCCTGTCGATCCTCATCACTGTGAAATATGTTGCTCTGATTATTTCCTCGTGAAAGGACATGATAATATGCTTCTTCAAATTCTATTCTTAGTTGTCGCGCCATATACTAAAATTTATAAAGTCTTTTTTGAGTTGTCAAGCTTTATTATAATAATCAAGGTTTGACCCCATATCCCAGACCCCATATCCCACAAGTTCTCCACTTATTGTATGTACAGCCATGTCTTTGAACCCTGCCAGGCTTTTTAATAAATTATCCAGGTCGCTGTTATCATAAAATATTTTTTGACTTTTGATTCCCCCTTATTATTATATAATTTAAGATGCCAGGGTCGTTTATGCGGACATTTCTTAGCATAAGAGTTCATAGCTTAATCCAAATCACTTGTTAACCAATATTCCAATGGACGTCCCAGGCTCCGTCCCTATCAAGGTCAATTCTAATTCACAATTCAAGCTTTGACACCTATTTCTATTATTGAGGTCTTGACCAGCTATTTGTTCAACTTATTGTATTTTTTATTTCTTGTTGATAGAAAAAATTCACCCTGACGCGAGAGCAACTCCATCGCCCTGTCCCACTCCTGCGGACCACACTCTTCACGCGGAGGCAAGTGCTCCAGAGCGGATCCAAAGTCTTCATCGAGGATTTTCGGATTAGCGCCGTTTTGGAGCAGGAGTTCTATCATTGGGATGTCGAAATGTTCGACGGCAATGCCGAGCGCTGTCAATCCGCAAGGCGCACCAATTTCGTTGATCGTTTTATCAGCACCAAAGCGCAGAAGTAGTTCCACCATTTCGCGATCTTGTTTTTCCACGCACCACCGGAGAGGCGAGTCTCCCTCGCTGCCCCGCACATTAGGGTCGGCGCCCGCGTCAAGGAGCAATTGTATCGCCTCCTGTTGGCCGCGAAATACTGCCATGAGCAGGGGCGTTGCGTCATGGTCGGCATCCCACCCGTTAACGTCGGCGCCATGTTCGAGCAGGAGGGACAAAATCTCGATTGGGCCACCGTACTCAAGCTCTTCAATGGCTGCATGGAGAGCGGTATACCTTGGCCATTGTGCTTGGTTTGCGTTTGGATTCGTGCCTTGTGAAAGCAGCTTCGCAACGCATTTCAAGTCATGTTGTTCGATAGCTTGGAATAAATCGGCTGACATAATTTATATATCCCTCGTAGGTGCACGTGCTGCGCAGTTAACATTTGCCAAGGCTTTGGAACGTTTTATGCCATTCCTAGCGTCCTTAATTGCCACCTTGTGTACTCTGTCTCTTTCTACCTGATCAGGATCTGTCTGATCAGGCCCTTTATTGAAGCACTCTTTCTGCATTTTTAGTCGCATACGCAAACACTTTTGTTGTTTCTTTATTCGGGCTATAATTACGGAACACTTTATCTTCGCGAGCTTTTTCGGACTCACCTTACTGGGACTCATCGATCCGCCAGGAAGCTCATTGCACGCCTTATCTTTTTGCTTTTTGATCTGTTCACGCCGAGGGCCATCACACGTCTGTTCCGGCCACTTACGGATCAGACTAGTAGAACCTGCGCTCATGCCAGTTGGCCCAGTGCCACCCGGAGGAGAGTTATGGTTGGATGTCGTCATGTCCATATGGCGATCAACGTTTTTGCCTTCAAACTTGACATCCATGGACCAAGCCACAAAGTACGTTTTGCCGGTGATAGTATGCGTGATGACGTTGGCACCAAAACTCTTGGTAGCTGCTTCATTGCCGAGCGGAGAGGTCTTGTAGAAAGATTGGTCCTTGAGCATGACCTCCCCGCCCTTAATCTTGATGGTCTTGCTCCCATTCTTCATATCCTTCGAAAATGAAGTATTGGGGTAAGGCACGGGCACAGGCCCCGCCGGAGGAGATGGCGGACTCAGGCAGACATCGGGAAACTCCGCGATGACTTTGTTGCTCCCCTTCTTGCAGGCAATTTCATTATTATTGGCAAAAACGTTGCAACTCATTGTCCAACTCCTCGATCACTACAGCGCAATCAGCACCACTCAGTCACCTAGATCCTTTCCGCCGAAGCAATACGACCGCCCTGTTCCCCAGAACCGCGCTGGTGAAACACGCGGCGTGGTCACCCGGAGCATACCCTTTGATAAAAGACTCACGAGCGATTACAATCTGACAGACACCGGCTGCAGCCCCGCAATCGCCAATGGCTTCTGCGCACTGCCATATGGGAAGTTCATCCCGGCGGGCTCGCATCAGTCTGCTAAGCACTAGCGCCTGTTCCTTGAAACCGTAACTCTCGCCAGTCACATCAGAAATACGAAAGTCAATTTCATGCATCTTAATTCCGGCCTCGGCAAGAGCGGAGCGCGCCGCGTCTGTCAATCCTAAACCCAACAAGGGCTCTTCCGACAGTACGTTGGCCTTCTCATATCCAAAGCCAAGCCCGGTTATCCTGACGCCAATTTTTGAGTCCGGCTCCGCCTGGCGCTGAAGCAGAACTGCGGCAGCAGCTTCGCCCGGAATTACGCCGTCAGAATTCTCGTCTGTCTTCAGACGCCAATGCTGGTCCAGCCATAACATGGAACTGGCGTTTATATACGAATCAACTCCGCATATCAGACAGGCTGGAATACGGGTATCCTGCAATAACTTGCGAGCTGTCCGCAGGGCATCAAAACCGCCTGTATGCCCTTTTTGAATTGTTTGCGACAGATCCGGGTGAAAATTTATATTAAATTTGTTTTGTAAGCGTCCAATGATAGAATCAGCAAGTACGGCGCAACCACCCGGTCTCTCAGGTTCAGCCAAACTCACAAACAGCGGAATATTCGAAGAAGGCTCAAGAGTTTTGTTTTGTAAACAATCAACAAGAGCCATTGCAAGCATTTCGATCAAATGTTCTTCACGCTTGAACGTTCTTGTCAAACCAGGCACCATTGCGCCAATAATCGGCTCTCCCTGGTTATCATGATAAGGCAGTTCAGCAAAGTTTGCGATCCCGGCTCGCATTGCAGCGCACGCTGCCGCTGCATTAAGTCCCACCGAACATACCATTCCCGTAGCAGTTATATACATATACTTTCTCTACATTTAAGCAGTCTTTTCCGCATATTTTACCATTTTTCAAGTAATCAACCCAGGGCTACCAATGTAAAGCGGGACACTTTCGGCCATTTTTGCTTTATGGAAATCCCACAATCAAGCAAAAGATAAGGTGTTGCTAACTGATTGAATTTACAGTATGTCCCGCCTTAGGTTGGTAGCCCAACCCGGCAACAGATTATGATCCAACCAACACCTCACGAAGAGCAGCCAGTTTTCTGCCAACAGGGACATTCACTCGCCAGACAAGTAGAAACCGCCGCTCATCTGGTTCGACGATCAGGGTATCCAGGTTCGGCTGCTCATTTACTTGCCGATCACGAAACCGATAAACAATCGGAATCCGCACTTCCGGCAAGGTAAACGCAAGAGTTCTGTCATCTGTCATATTTGTGCACCGAATGAATTCCCCACCCCTTAAATAAGGAATTTGCTGATCAACTGAAGCGGAAAGAAAGTATTGCTCATCAAAATCTTCGGGCAGGAACGGAAAGCGGTTATTCAGCCATTCTTCATTATATGTGCCCGCAAACTTGATGCGGGGATGCCAGTTACGCCCCAGAATTCCAAAACCAACAGGAGGCGGGGTGTTTGACCATTTGCGAATGGGGTGTCTTGGATGTTCCAAGTTTGGCAATCGTGTATTTTTAATTGTTCCGGAATTAGAATTTTTGTGAAATCCAACTCCAACAGGATTGCGCAACTCTGTTCCCTGATGTTTTTGCTTGGGATGAGAATGATCCGATCCGCCAAAAGCACGCTCAAACACCAAAGGCATCTTTACAAAAGGAGTGGGGGCAGACGGACGCATCCCAAGTATCCCCCGCTCCCAATGGCGATCTCCAATAATATTAATATGTTTCCTGAGTGAACCGACCTCAAGCACGACAGTTACCTTGTCGACAGGTTTTCCGGTTGGCGACACGGCTTGACCATTGACAATAATATCTGCCCGGGGCTTAAAAGGCGCAAAATCACATTCGTATTTTATACTGGTTTTGTCAGGCTCGCCATAGTGAACATCAGCATAAACCATGGGCTCCTGCTTTTCAGCAAGAGATGTTTTGCCGTTGTTGCCGATTGCAAACGTTCCCTTGATCACAACGACACATAAATCACGGCCTTTTTTATCCACTGCAACAGAAATTCCTGCTTCCATAGAAGTGGTATTTTTGCTGATTTGCATAGGTTGAACTCAATTGATCTGTATTGACCCGCCTGATCCGATTTACGTCAAACAAGGGGTTAATAGCAATAATTTCTATAATTACCACAAGTTAGAGACGTTCAAACTACTATTTTATGAATTCCTGAACTGTCATATTAATGTCTCTGGCAATTCTGCGTAACAGAATCGGCGAAATGTCTCTCCCTTGATGAAATGGAACTGTTGTTCCCCTGCTATCCAGATGACGGTACTGTTTGTGTGAACCTCGTTGACGTACCAGTGTAAAATTTAACCGCTCCAAAATTATGACGACTTCTCATAGGGCTTAAGAGCAGAAATAATTCCCATAGTTACATGACCATAACATTTTGTGTGCCTACAAACTGAGTCTCAAATTTGGGCTCGCCCTCTTCAAGAAGCATCTCTATTACTTCTTTAAGATTATCATTTAGTTCATCGAGACTTTTACCTTGTGAGTGAGCTCCTGACAAGCCTGGAACATAACCAACATATAGCCCGGTATCACGGCACTTTTCTATAACTGCTGTAAAGAATTTCATAAATATTATGGCATCCTTCATTTTGTAGTTTACACTTTTCGGAAAAAAGCAAACTCTCAATAATTTTTCTGAGCCCTCTGCGACACCTTATTTTCAGGCATTCTACATGTCATGAAAAAATTAGGCTTTTTTTGCAAAAATCCGAAAAGTGTAAACTACTTTTTGGGTGTTATGAAGGATGCCAATATTATGCTATTGTTGTTATTTTAGGCTTGTTTATTTTATCAGAACTTTCGCTACCGTTCAAAATATATTCAGTCCACCCAGTTTGTAACGATTAAGCGATGTATTTTGTTGAAGTGGCGCACGTTACGAGTTACAAGTGTTGCATGATGTGCAAGCACTATACTCGCAATCAATATGTCCGCACGGCCGATCTTGCGCAATTTCTTTTCCCCTAGTAAGGTTTCAAATTGAATAGCAGATTTTTCATCAGTCGGAAGCACAAGAAGTTGGGATAAAAGCTCTTCCGTCCTGTCAAGTAAGCGCTGGGCTCTATTCAGTTCTCTGCCATTTGCAGCTTTTAGTAGAAAATCAAAGCGTCCGCGTAACAATTCAATCTTGGTAATGATAGTAATTCCAACGTCAGGATCGTCAAGTTTTTGAAGACGTTTGACAACCTTTGGATGTCCTGCATGTAAATGAGTAATAGTATCGGTGTCAAGGATATACATCAGGCAGTTTTTTCCTGCTCGAATTCCGCTCGCCCGCGATCAAGATAAATATTGGAACGAAGCTCTTCTAAAGTATCGTCGTCAGATAGCGCACCAGACTGATGAAGCAATATTGTCCGGCTATCATGACTGCGTAACCAATCATCTATTGCTCTTTTTAAGAAACGCCAGTCATTTTCAATCCTCCGACCTGGAATTCTACCTTGAACTACTTCCTTCTCGATTTTTTCTTCCGGAAGCCTCAAGTATAGTGATAGTTCTTTCAACGTAAGTACATTGCCTGATGCCAGGAATTCCTCCATTGTTCTGTTTTCCTTATTATCAACTAATTAATCTGAACCGACCCGCCCTTGATTCTGTTCACACCTGATGACCGGTTCAAAAGATAAGCTCCCCTGATCAAGATTTTGCCCGCTTTTGTAAGCGTAATACTCGCTTTCCCACAACGCAGGACGATTTCTTCTCTGGCATCAAAAATCACCCGCTTGCCGTCTATCAGGACATCCTTGGGTTTTTCTGTTTCCAAAGCGATAGTTGAGGATTCTGTGATTTCATCAACCAGAGAATATAGAGTGTCAATAATAATAGGCAACCCGGGATCATTGTTTTCAAAAACAAGCAACACATCTCGATCCGCTGAAACTGTTTTTTGCAACATTCCAGGCTTGATTGAGTTGGTAAATCGTGCCGAGACAGGCCCTTGCGTGTTGCCGGGAAAGTCGACAAAAGCCTGCCCACTCTCATCAACAGTTATAATTTTCCCCACCCGAACACCTTCAATATGTTCCAAGGTTTCCGCTACCCGCTTATTTTCAGATAGATACGTTTTCATATCAGTTTTGCAAGATCTTCTTACCCTTTATCACAACGTCACCTGACCCATCAACCTGAATTTTCTTGCCATTGATACTGATATCACCATTCTTTTTCAAGGTTATTGTAGCCTTACCGCACTTTATAACAAGTTCATCCTTGATATCAATAGACCCCTTCTTTTCCCCTGAAACAGCAAAGTCATCTCCTGCACTTAATGACATCTTTTTGCCGGATTTAATGCTGACATCTTTTCCGGCACTTTCTGAAATATTTCCGCCGGCATCAAGGGATTTATTCTTTCCAATTTTTTCACTGCTGTTGGCCCCAACGGCGACTATTTTTGCTGCCCCGATCTCTTCAGCCTTGGCCGCTCCGACTGTTTCATTCATTGCTGCGCCCACAGTGATCTGATAAAGACCGCCAATGGTCAGCTCCTTTGCTACGCCTATAGTTTCTGCGGTATTAATTGTAACCGTTTCGGTCTTATTGCTCCCAACTTTGAGGCTCATGTTTGCCCCAATAGATTCTGTGTGATTTGCGCCCACTTTGATGGTCTTATTGGCTCCAATCGTCTCGCTTTGATCTACCCCCACATCCTTGGTGCGGTTGTTGGCCACCGAAATAGTCTCATCATGCCCTACAGTCTGATTCTTATCATTCTCAATAGCAATAGTCCAATCCTTCTGACCATGCAAAAATACCTCTTCTTCTCCTTTTTTATCCTCAAACCTGATCTCATTCGACCCCCCACCGCCAAGGGAAGAATCCGATTTTATAGTGCTTTTTGTTTTTTCATCGGGAAGGGAATAGGGCGGCGTGTTGGTGCCGTGGTAAACACGACCTGTGATAATCGGCCTGTCAGGATCGCCTTCAAGAAAATCTACAATCACTTCCTGACCGATACGGGGTATGTGCATGGCCCCCCATCCTGCTCCTGCCCATACCTGGCTGACACGTATCCAGCAGGAGCTGTTTTCATCATTTGTTCCCTCTCTGTCCCAATGGAACTGCACCTTGACCCGGCCATGCTCGTCGGGATAGATCTCTTCCCCGGCCGGTCCTACCACAATAGCCGTCTGGGTGCCTCGCACTACAGGTTTTGCGGTATCACGCGAGGGGCGATATGGAACATCAAATGGAATGCATTTAACACGATTGATATAAGGAGATTCCGACCCCATGCTCTCTATAGAAGCCCCGTAATAATCCGAAATCTCGCGCACTTCATGTTCGATATGGGTTAATACATAATCTTTGTTATCCATATCTTCCCGATAATAATCCGAAAGAGTAAACCTGTATCCGCTTGTAAATGCCCTGCAATCACTTGAACCGGTTATGGTCGTGATCTTTGTTTCTTCTTCCTCCATGCGTATTGTAGTTAAACGCTCTCCTTGTGCTTTTTTTGTGTAAAGACCTGGATAATCGTATATCTCGCGTTCTCCAGGACCCAACATTTGTTTAGTGGAAACATCCACCTTCAAGTCAGTGCCTGGTATCTCAAAATTAAAATCATTAATAGTATATTTGGCAGGTCTGATCTCCTGCATTTTATCCAGGATAGTTATCACGTCCTCTTCCAGCCAGCCGCCGGCGCTGATCTGATACCGTGCAGATTCCTGTTTCGGACAGGGCTTGAACTTATCAGAGGCATCAGCCAGAATCAGCGTATGCTTTTTTTCTTCGTGTTCAAAGAAATAACATATCCCCTCTTCTTCCAGAAGCCTGGAGATAAAGTTAAAATCAGTTTCCCTGTACTGCACGCAGTAGTCTCTTTTATCGTAGCTGTCATTAAGAAGGAGCTTGTAATCTAAAAACTCTTTTTCGGTAAATATCTTTTCCACTATATCCGGTACGGAAAGCTTTTGAAATATTCTCGAATCCGCTGTCCTTGTAAGC
>DAOUSD010000285.1 GCA_030627405.1 Deltaproteobacteria bacterium | reverse complement strand
TATCTTTACTCAAAGAACACACAACAGGATCAGAGCCATTTAAGACCGCTGTATCGTCAGTTTTCTGGTTTTCAAAAATCCGGGCTTTGGACTTTGCATAAGCATCCAAATCAGGATAACGATTCATGTGATCTTCGGTAATATTCAGTAAAACCGCCACGTTAGCTCGAAAAGTATCTATGGTATCCAATTGGAAACTGCTTACTTCTATAACAACAATTTCAGCCTTTTCCTCTCTGTCGGCATATGCAATCAGAGGATTGCCTATATTGCCGCCAACGAATACTTTAAGGCCGGAATCTTCAAGCATTTTGCCTAAAAGAGTTGTTGTAGTGGTTTTTCCATTAGTACCGGTTACAGCAATAATTGGTTCCGCGATGAATCTCGATGCAAGCTCAATTTCACCCATTACCGGGACGCCTCGTTCTTTTGCTTTTATTATAGGCTCAATTGTATGAGGAACTCCGGGACTGACCACAATAAGATCCGTTTTTTCAAAAGTTTCAATTCTATGTGCTCCTGGTTCCATTCTTATGCCGAGATCGCTGATTAACGGCTCTTCGAAGCCTAACTCCTGTTCTTTCTTCTGGTCAGCAACAGTTACGAATGCTCCTCTGTTTATTAAGAATCGAGCAGTTGCAATGCCTGTGACGCCGAAGCCGACTATTAGAATATTTTTATTTTTAAGCTTCATAATATGAAGGGTTCACGGTTTACAGTTAATGGTTTTATGTTTTGATCAACCCTGACCCCTGAACTTTTATCTTAATTTCAGTGTACTCATTGAAATAAGTGCAAGCGCTATGGCAATTATCCAGAATCGCACTATAACCTTTGGCTCCGGCCATCCTTTTAATTCAAAATGATGGTGAAGCGGCGCCATTTTGAAAATCCTTCGCCCGTTTGTCATCTTGAAAAAACCTACCTGAAAAATCACGGAAAGTGTTTCTATAACAAAAAGGCCTCCGACAATTACCAGCAGTATCTCCTGTTTTGTAATCACAGCAACTGTACCTATAGCGCCTCCAAGTGAAAGGGATCCAACATCACCCATAAAAATTTGAGCAGGGTAAGCGTTAAACCACAAAAAACCCATGCCTGCGCCGGCCAGAATTCCGCAAAAAATTGCTGTTTCACCGCCCTCGGCAACATAGTTAATCTGAAGATAATCAGCTATTTTAGAATGCCCTGCCACATAAGCAAAAAGCATATATGTGGCAGCAACTACAATCACGGGGCCAATAGCAAGGCCGTCAAGGCCGTCTGTGAGGTTGACGGCATTTGATGTTGCAACAATTACAAACGCTGCAAAAATTATATATCCCCAGCCCAGATCAGGCGAAATATTTTTAAAAAACGGGACAGTTACCTGCGTTGAAAAATCAGGACACATATAAACAAGAAATCCAATTAACAATGCGAGTAATATTTGAAAACAAAGCTTGCTTTTAACGCTGAGTCCCTTGCTCCGCTTTTTGATCTGCATGAGATAGTCGTCTATAAAGCCGATAGCGCCAAAGCCAATCGTTACCAAAAGAGCTATCCACAGATAATAGTTCGTCAAATCCATCCAGAGAAGTGCGGAAACAGTAATCGAAAATATAATCAGGATTCCGCCCATAGTAGGTGTTCCGGCTTTATTAAAATGTGACTGCGGGCCGTCTTCTCTTATATGCTGTCCGATCTGCATCTCGCCGAGCTTTCTGATAACCCACGGCCCGAGGAAAAAACAGATAAAAAAAGCTGTAAGGCTGGCATAGATAGTTCTGAATGTAATGTAGCGAAATACATTAAAAACCGATATCGTCGTATGAAGCGGATATAGCAGATGGTAAAGCATAATATTTTAGTTCTTCAACCCCTCAATAATTTTCTCCATGCCCATTGCCCTTGAGCCCTTTACAAGAACCCAGTCTCCCGGCAGAAGTGATTTTTTTAAATCTTCAAGAATCTCTTCTCTTGCTCCAATAAATATATCCATCGAATTTTTATCTTCTTTGCCGGCACCATTTGCAACAGCCTCTGCGAACTCGCCTGTAACGTAAAGCCTTGCAATATTTGATCTGGCAGACAGAGCGCCTATCTTTTTGTGCATGGATTCTGCGTGTTCTCCCAGCTCAAGCATATCTCCTGCTACAAGAATACCCCTGCTGTTGCCTTTTAATGAACTGAGAATCCTGATTGCAGCTTCCATTGAATCAGGATTTGCATTGTATGTGTCGTCAATTATGTGTACTCCCCTGACATCAAAGATATTTATCCTGCCCTTAACCGGCTGAAAAGATTCTAAGCCGGTCTTTATCTCCTCTGAAGACAAACCAATAATATATCCAACAGACGCTGCAGCGAGGGCGTTTGATACCATGAATCCGCCATGCACTCTTAGTACTATTGGAATTCTTTCTTCAGGCAGCACCAGAGTAAAAGAAATCCCGGTTGTCGTTTCATTGACATCCAGCGCTTTAATACGGGCATCTTCTGATAAACCGAAATAAAGCACTTTTCTTGAGGTTTTAGTCGATAAATATAAAACCCTTGAATCATCTGCATTAAAAACCGCTGTTCCCTCCGGCTTTATTCTTTTTAGAAGCTCTCCTTTGGCATTCATTACCCCTTCAATTGAGCCCAGTCCCTCAAGGTGAGCAAAGCCTATATTTGTAATTACGCCAATATCAGGAATACAAATTTCACCCAGCCTGTCTATCTCTCCGGGTCTGTTCATCCCAAGCTCAAGCACAGCCCACCGGTGGGTGTTTTCAAGATCCAGGAGCGTCAGCGGAAGCCCTATTTCATTATTGAAATTTCCTTTGCTCGATAAAGTTTTATAACGCGTTGAAACAACGGAAGCAGTCATTTCTCTGGTTGTAGTTTTGCCGTTTGAACCGGTTATCGCTACAACCGAAATATCGGTCCGCCTGCGGTTAAAAGAAGCAAGATCACCCAAAGCTTTTGTTGTATCGTTTACCTTCACACAAACAATGCCCTTATCCTGCCAATCTGTACCGGCATCATCACTTATAATAAGCCCTCTCACGCCGCTGCTTATCACATTAGATGCGAAACTATGACCATCATGAACATTTCCCTTGATTGCAATGAAAAGTTCATTTGCAGATATTGTGCGTGAGTCAATGGATACTCCCTCAAAAGTATGTTTAATATCCCCGCACAAAAGGTCTCCCTTTGTTGCTTCAAGGATTTCAGAGGTTGTCCAAGGTATTTTTGGTTTGTTTTCCATTTTAAAATAATTCGACCTGTGCGGTTAGCTTTTAGCCATTAGCGGTTAGCTTTTGGATAAAACTGTTCAACATCCTCTTTACCTCATTGACCTGTTGATTAAGTTCTCTATATGTTTCATCCTGTATATA
>DAOUSD010000066.1 GCA_030627405.1 Deltaproteobacteria bacterium | reverse complement strand
TGAAGCAAAGGAAAATCCTTTCTTTCTGTTTCACCTATAGCCTCTTCAGATGTCAGTATCTTAGCTGTAATGTTGACCTCACTTTCCAAGAGACCATTTTCTTCGGCTAAATCAATTAGCGCAGTTTTTAGTTTTGCATACATTTTTCTTTCACCTTTAGCTTTGAGCCTTTAGCCGTTAGCCTTGAGTTATACTATATTGGCAATAGGGCCTTCATAGATTACCGGTTCGATACCAAGCTCTTTTAGCTTTGAGGCAGGAACTTCACCTATCTGTGTCACATAGATCTTGCTGCAGTCTTTGAGCAGGGCTGCTATCCGACCAAATTTTTCAGCGTCAAAGGGGTGATTCGGATCGCCTACGGAATATGTCTCTGTGGAGCGTTCTTCCACAAATGTGATTTTATCGTTACAGTCATAAATCAGAAACCGTTTGGCCATGCCGAAGTGGTCGTTTACATTTGTGCCGTCCGTTGAAACTACAGCTATTCTTAAGCCTGCCATTTTTAACTCCTTTCCTGTTTTTTACAAAGGTGAATCAACTGCGTTGTCGATTATTTTGTACTTCCAATGCATCTAATACGGAGTACATTACCTGATTGATATTTGTGAAACGCTGATTATCTGACAATATTTCACTTTCAGTCTGGACATATTGAGATTTGTCCAGTTCATCCCGGCAGTTGTTTATAAGTGCACTTGCTGACTGTAATGTAGTTTCAAGGTGAAATTGAAAACCTACTACACGATTGTTTATTATAAAACCTTGATTCCGGCACGCTTCACTTGCAGCTATTGCCTTTGCTCCTTGTGGTATATCGAAGGTATCACCATGCCAATGAAATACTTCCATTTGATCAGGAATTACTTCTGACAGGACTGTACCCTCCACCTCGGGTGATCGACTAATATTAAACCAGCCTATTTCCCGATGCTTATTCTGACATACCTTTGCCCCTAATGCGTCCGCAATGAGTTGTGCGCCAAGACATATACCAAGAACAATTTTATTGGATTCAATTGCTTGTTTTATGAAAAGCTTTTCAGCGTTTAACCACGGGTATTTTGCTTCATCATATATGCCCATTGGTCCACCCATGACTATTAGCCAGTCAATTTCTTTTATCAGGGGTATTTGTTGGCCTTCATATAAATGTGTAGCCGTTAATTTATGTCCCTTTTCCCTCAATATCGGCTCAATACTACTCAAGTCTTCAAAAGGTACGTGTTGTAAGTAGTGAATTCTCATTTGCCTGCCTTTCTAATACTTATCAGCTCAATAGATATGCTTCAGCGGCTGCGCCGTCTTCCAGAGCATCCAGAATTTCATCGATTATATCTTCGCTTTCAACATTTCCATACCAGAAATTTTCCGGATAAATAACCATTATAGGCCCGTTGTCGCACTGTTTCATGCAGCCAGTGCTTGTAAGCAAAGCGTCCATTCCCCTGTCGAGTATTTCGTTTTCTATGTAAGGTATGAAATCCGTAGAACCTTTTTTGTTACACTTACCCTTAATTTCTCCGGATGCCCTGAAACTTGAACAAACAAAAATATGATGTTTCGGTTTTTCCATTATGATTCCCCCATTTTTATTGTTCACTAGAAATTGACAAACTCAAAAAATAACTTCTCAACAACCTGAAGTGGCAGGCAGTTAAATTTAAAACGGCTGACTGTTTGAGCGTTCACATACACCCCATGCCGGCTCCTGAACACTTCCTGTTGCATGCATCCACATCTCGTTTTATCATATAATTCATGCTGTGGCCTTCAAAAACCGCTTCCACAGCCTCTTCTATCAGCCCGTCGAGTTCAAGAATATCTATTTTTTTTGATAAAACCTGCCTCGGGTTATTACCTGCGCCGTTCGTAAGAAGCGCCCGGCAGTCATGTAAGATTTTGGCAAGATCCTCCCATCGCTTCATGCCTCCGCCAGGCTCAGGAGTTTTTCGGGATTCGATAAGCGTTACGCTCCCGTTTTCTTTTCCATAGATAAAAAGCTTGCGCGCTTTTCCGAGTTTCTGGTTCACAAGTGAGCCTTCCAGGCTGGCAACCGCAACATACGGGCGGATTTCATCGTAGATTTCCGGCAGCTCTGAACATTCCTTGAGTTTGTCTATTATTTCCTTGTTATTTTCTTTGCCCAAAATTCCCACGGCATCGGCCCGGCACCTCACGCAGTGATACATCTGAGGAATATGTTGAGCCGCTTTTTTTCTGATCTTTTTCACGGTCTCTTTAGAAGGCTCCGGCATGTAGGCAAAGGTCGAACCCGCGTTAGGATAAAATGGTATGCAGTTTAATATATCAACATCAAGCTCGGACATTTTCTTTGCAACATCTTCGATGTGATCTTCATTGATTCCCGGCAGTATGATTGTATTTACCTTTGTCCTTATACCTCTTTTTTTCAGCTTTTTTATGGCTTCAATCTGCTTTTCAAATAGAATTTTTATCCCGGATTCAGGGCTTAAAACCCTTTTTCCGTAACGTATGAAAGAATAGATTTTAGCGCCTATTTCCGGATCAACAGCGTTTAAGGTGACGGTTACATGGCTCACATTAATTTCCGCCAGTTCATCGACATACGGGCCAAGGCAGAGACCGTTTGTGGCAAGGCATAGTATGATCTCCGGGTATTTTTCTCTGACAAGGCGCAAGGTCTCCATAGTCTCTTCAGGGTTTGCAAAAGGATCTCCAGGGCCTGCAATCGCTACAACTGATATGTTTTTTGTCTTTTTAAAAATAAAGTCAAGATAGGTCATCGCCTGTCTCGGAGTCAGAACTGCGCTTGTTACACCCGGTCTGCTTTCATTTACACAATCGTATTTTCTGTCGCAGTATTTGCATTGAATATTGCACCTGGGAGCTACCGGAAGATGTACCCTTCCGTAGGTGCCTTTCATTTTAGCGTTAAAACAGGGATGATTTGCCAAGTCCATTGTTATCTCCTTTCTCCTAAAGTAATCGGTTCCAGGTTCAGGGTTCAAGGTTCAAAGGTTATAGTTTACTGATATCCTTAACTTTAGTCATCCCGCCTGCGGCGGGACTCAGATTAGCCTCTTTCACCCACTGGGTGAAACATAACATTCGTTCTATTGACGCGTCATCATTTTGCTAACAGCAAGTTAGGGATTTTCAACAGTGAACCGTGAACGTTGAACCGTCCAACCCAGGTTTATGTTTTACATATATGTATAACCAACAGGCGATGCTTCCTGGCTTGTTGCTATAATTGTATTTGATATGGTATCGAAAAGCTGCTGTGCGCCCCTGTAGCCAACATGAATAATCCTTGCGCCGCCGAGCCTGTCATGGATAGGAAACCCCACCCTGATCAAAGGCTTTTTCATCTCCCGCGCAATTCTGTATCCCTTGCTGTTTCCTATAAAAAAATCCGGGTCGATTTTTCTTGCCTCCTCGCCGATTTCTACAAAATCAGCACCCTCGATTATCCTGATTCCTACTTCTTCTGCATCGGGTATGATATCCAGGATTTTTTGTTTTAACAGCCCGCTTTCCCCACCTGAAGCGCAGATAATCGGGATTATACCGATTTCCGACAAGAATGAGGCGAGTCCGATGACAAGGTCTTCTTCGCCGTAAACAACGGCCCGGGCCTCAAAAACGTATTTATGTCCGTCCGCATAGGAGTCTATGAGTCTTCCCCTTTCCTGAATATATTTTTCCGGCACAGGTTTTTCTGTAATGGTTTCAAGGGCTTTTAAGAAAGCATCGGTTTCATTTATACCTATGGGAAGGCCGAGGCTGTGGCAAGGAACATTAAACCGGCTTTCAAGCAACTTGCCGGCGCTTTCCTCTCCTGCCAATATTTTTCCAAACTCTATGCTTGCAACAGCGTCCCCCATGGAAGCGATCTTTTCTATTTTTGTTCCGCCTTCCGGTATCTCCTGATATTCAGTCCATAAGGGGCCGTCGAAGGTGTCTGAATAATCGGGGAGCATCGCATAGTCTGTCGAAAAATCGGATACTATCTCTTTGAGATGCCGTAAATCAGCAGGTGACAACATCCCGGGAAAGATATTTATTTGTTTTGTACTAATCTTTTTTTTCACGGCTATGGAATCTACAACAGCCCTCACCGCGCTGTGGAACCCGTCTATGTGGGTTCCCGAAAAACTTGGTGTTGATACGGAAACTATCTCTGGAAAATTCTCATCAAAGTTTTTTTTGTTATACCCTTTGAGGATCATAGGCACGTCTTCTCCTATGGTTTCACTCAGGCAAGTTGTAGCTATGCCTATGAGTTCGGGATTGTACTGCTTGATTATGTTTTCTACAGCGAGTTTTAAATTTGCGCCCCCTCCGAATACGGCTGTTTCTTCAGTAAAATTTGAGCATGCAATATCTACAGGTTCATTAAAATGGCTGATCAGATATCTTCTGATATAGGTGGAACAACCTTGTGAACCGTGAAGCAGTGGAATCGATCTTTCGATCCCCCTGAAAACAAAGGATGCTCCAAGAGGGCTGCACTGTTTGCATGCATTGCTCGTGGCCTTGTATTCGATCTTTTCCTGGGTTTTCATTTCATCATCTCCGTGTCATGTTTTTTTAAGAAATCATTCTTTGAGGGGACAAATTTCCACACAGGGCTCAAAACTGAAGAATAGATCTCTTTTGCGAGATTGATCATTCCGCTGTAACCTGCGAGTGAAATTTTTCTTTCATGGTTGTGGTCACAGAATGCAATCCCCAGCTTGTATGCAATAGGCCTTTCCTTTACCCCTCCCACGAATAGATCTGCGCCTTTTTCGATGCAGTATTTTGAAAGCTCAAGCGGATTGGCATCATCTAATATCACGGTGCCCTCGTCGCACATGTCCCTCAAGACTTCATAATCATCTTTATTGCCGGTCTGAGAACCGGCAAGGACAACATCAATACCAAGAGATCTCAATGCTTTTATCATGGAAAAGGCTTTAAAGGCGCCTCCCACGTAAATGGCCGCTTTTCTTCCTGAAAGCGCTTTTTTATATCTTAAAAGATCAGGATAGATCGCATCTATCTCATTTCGCACAATCTCTTTTGTTTTTTTCATGATTCCCAGGTTATCCTTAAAATGAGCGGCAACATCATAAAGGGCCTTTGACATGTCCTCGATTCCGAAATATGAAACACGGATATATGGAATACCGTATTTTTCCTCCATTATTTGGGCAAGTCTCAATATAGAACCTGAACATTGAACCACATTCAACGATGCCCCGTGGGAACGCTTTATATTTTTCACCCTCCCGTCACCGGTAAAGACCGCAACAACTTCGAGGCCCATATTTTCGTAATACTCTTTAATGGTCCATGCCTCTCCGGCTATATTGAATTCACCCATTATATTAATGGCGTATCTTCCTATATCCTCAACAGATCCTGTGCCGACCAGCATGGATAAGGATTCACAGGCGGCTTTGTATCCGTCCTTTTTAGTTCCCTTGAATCCTTCAGAATGAACCGGAAGAACCGGAATCCCCTTTTCTTCAGTTACACGTTTGCAAACAGAATCAACATCATCTCCGATAATACCTATAATGCAGGTGCAATAAACAAAGGCTGCATTGGGGCGATAAGTATCTATAAGCTGTACAAGTGAAGCGTATAATTTTTTCTCGCCCCCGAAAATAATATCTCTCTCCCTGAGATCGGTTGAAAAACTCATCCTGTGCAGCTCCGGTCCTGAGGAAAGCGCTCCTCTTATGTCCCAGGTATATGAAGCGCATCCTATGGGCCCGTGTATCAGGTGAAGGGCGTCGGCAATAGGGTACAAGACCACCCTGGAACCGCAAAAAACACATGCTCTCTGACTCACGGAACCGGCGAGGCTCTTTGTATCGCAGGTAAAATCGAACTCTTCTTTACCTTTGCAATATATATATTTTTCTCTTTCCTTTAAAATCGGTATATTAGTCATAGCTCATTTCTCCACTAATCCCCAAGGCCTGGCGGTCACAACAAAAAATGAAAGATAGTAGTTTTTGGTGGATTCGCTTCGCTTAATCCACCCTACAACCCTAAACCCCTAACCCTAAACCTCTGAACCCTGAACCTCTGAACTTTTACAGTTTACATCACCAGATCAAATTCAATTTCAGAAGAATCCCTGTCTATACGGTTCATCAGAGCGTCGAGTATTTTTTCCAGGAAACGCATGGCCCCGCGGTAGCACACCATTGGGAAATAACTGTGGCCTATCCTGTCTAAAATAGGAAAACCGTACCGGATAAAAGGAATATCCTCATCTCTCGCTATGTACTTTACATAAGTGTTACCTATAAGAAGATCCACAGGCTCGTTTTTTACCCATTGATGGAAGAGGTACATGTCTCCCCCGCTTTTTACGTTTACTTCATGGGGCATTTCTTCTGTAAGGCTCAGTATCTTTTTTTCAAACTTCTTGTCCTTTGTTCCTGTAAGTATATGGATTGGCATCATATCTATAGAAACGAGGAATTCGGTTAATGCGATAAGCTGATCAGGGTCGCCCACAAGCGCCACTTTTTTGTGATAAAAGTACGCCTGCATATCGGTCAGGATATCTATAAGCTGTCCCCTTTCGATGTTTATGGACTCGGGAACATTGACGCCTGCCATTTTTCTTAATGTATCCACAAACCTGTCTGTTGCCTTGATCCCGATAGGAAGATCGAGAATTTTACAGGGCACCTTGCACTTTGAATCCAAAGCCCTGGCGGCCGGTCCTGATGCCAGCTCGCCGAGCGCAACGGTTCCGCTGCTGCTTCCGGTGCTTATTAATTCATCTATGGTAACACCGCCTTTTGGGTACATTTGGAATTTGCCGGTTTGAGGACTGTTTAAGACATTATCCGTATCCGGGAACATGATGAAATCTATACCGAGTTCTCCTGTGATCCTTTTGATCTCCTTCATATCAGACGGTTCCACCCATCCGGGAATTATATTTATCCGATTCTCTTTATGACCGTTTTGTTTTGCAAAATAATCGACCATAGCCTTTGTCATGTTCGCAAAGCCTGTAACATGGCTGCCCACATAGCTCGGAGTGCTTGCATGAAAAACATATTTTCCTTCCGGAATCTTCCCGTCTTTCTTTGCTTTTCCAAATATCTGCGGGACATCATCACCGATTGTTTCTGATAAGCATGTGGTATGAACCGCAATGACATCAGGATTATAGATTGTAAATATATTGTCCATCGCCTGCAAGAGATTCGCCTGGCCTCCGAACACGGAGGCACCTTCCGTAAAGGAGCTGGAGGCAGCCATTACAGGCTCCTTGTAGTGTCTGGTCAGAGTGCTCCGGTGATATGCATAACATCCTTGGGAACCGTGACTGTGTGGAAGACAGCCGTGAATTCCCAGGGACGCATACATGGCGCCTATAGGCTGGCAGGTCTTTGCAGGATTAACGGTCAAAG
>DAOUSD010000317.1 GCA_030627405.1 Deltaproteobacteria bacterium | reverse complement strand
CCGATGTGAAGATTTGCGAAAAAGCTATTAGCCATTAGCCATTAGCCGTTAGCGATTAGCTTTTGGATAAAACTGTTCAACATCCTCTTTACCTCATTGACCTGTTGATTAAGTTCTCTATATGTTTCATCCTGTATATAATTGAGATCGCAAGATAGAAGCAGATGATATTCCACCCATTTTCAATGCTAACGGCTAAATGCTAATGGCTAATCGCACAGGTTGAAATTGACTACTATCTTTCTCTTAAGCTTTATTTCAGGTTAAGCAAAAAACATGCCATTGATATTATTATTGAAGTAATTCCTTAGATATTAAATAGTTGCATTAATTATAAGATAAAAGATAGCCTATGCTAATTCATAGAAAATATGTGAAATTGTGAGGTAAACTACATAAATTTTGTTATATTTTTTATATAGTTTCAGGATAGTACATGGGAAAGAGGGGGAATGCGGGACATCCTGCAATGCAGCATAAAGACAACAATGGGCAAGATACTGAAAGTGAGAACTAAGCATCTTTACTTCTGATAAGCGTATAAAACAGCTCAATATTTCACGGACATCCCCAAGTTGCCACAGTATGAATATTATACAAACAGTTCGGTGCTCAAAGATAACGGCCTGCTCACTGTTAGCGGTACTGTCGAAAGCGCCATCCGCCGGGTTATCAATCTCCGTATCAAGGAATCAGGATTGTTTTGGAAGCGGGAGTACGCAGAGAATATAATCTTTCTATGTTCATTAGTCCTGACTGGTAAGCTGAAAAATGCTTGTCGAAAAGGATTGGGAATAGTAAGAAATATGTTTGATAACAACACAATTGTGGACTTGCCGCTGGCAGCTTAATCGATATAACTTTTTTGTATTGCACCCGGTGTAACATAAATGCTTTCTAAAAAGGTCAAATCCTCCAAATATGTTACACTTTGCAAGTAATAATATGTTGGGAAATCTTATGGTTATCCAGTATAACAAAAGGCGACTAAATATAATATAAGTAAATGGTTTAAAGGCTTGTTCTGATTTTATTATTATGTCAGAAGTATGGATGAGAGTACTCCTTTTTAGCCTTTACCGCCTGCAATGGTCAACTTGGAGCAGGCCAGGCCAGCCTGGAAGGAAACTTCTTGGCTCTTCTACTTCCCTATTCCAATATTAAAACTCAATATCTCTTTTCCCTCTATTAGGCGTTTTTGCGGAGTGCTTACTTCACCCACCATCGTCTTAAGATCAAAAACCACCACATATCCCTCATTGGCACGCTCGGTTAAAAGATATTTCCCGCACAGTTGATTAATCGCTTTTTCAACAGTCTTATCAAGGCTTGAACGATTTATCTTGGTCTCAATAATGTATTTATGGCCCTGGTAGATCAAAAGAATATCGATTCTCCCTAATCCCGTTGGGGGCTCAAGACGAAGTTCGCCTTTTCCTCCCTCTACAAACTGATACAGCCAGGCACTGAGCAGGAATTGTCCTGTCTTCTCATATGGCTTCTGGCTTTTGTAAAAAGCGTTTACGCCAATCTGCATGATGTATTCCTCAAAATCAGAAAGGATGGCTTCCATGTTCAGAAGTCCGTCAGGTCTAAAGTAGCCCTTAACAGATACATCTACAATTGCTCCGGATTCCCGAAAAAAGGTCTTGGTGAACCTTTTTTTATAGATAGGGTTGCTGACACGAACATTTCTCCCTTCTGCCTTGATCAAACCATGTGTCAAAAGAAGGGACTGCTCCTCATTCTTGCAATCGCAGCAGAAGCTGCTCGTAGATTACTTCTTGGATTAGGGTGTAAAAGGTGGCTCCATCTATCGCCTTGTAATCCTGGAAACTAAGAAGGATGGCCATATAGGCAGTATCCTTCTCCAGTTCTTGGCAAAAGTCCTCAAAAAAGGTGGTTTTTCCGCTCTGACGGGGGGCAAATATGGAGAAGTACCTTCCAAGGTCAACCAGTGTCTTAATGTCCTGCTTTCTTTTGCTGACCACGTTTTCCAACGAAATGTGATATGAAATGTGAGGATCAACCACCCCCGAGTCTTCAAACATCCGTTTTGGTTTTTTATAATTCATTCGAATCATCGAAGACTTTCTGGAAATCTATAGGTAGCGCATGTATCTTCTGACTCCCAGGCTGTAACATGTGCAACTTTAATATTATGGCTGATAATTTTTTTCTTAAATTCATGTGCTATATAATGGGCAATGTTTTCTGAAGATGGGTTGTCGTTGCGAAAGAAATCAAGTTCGTTAAGAAATTTATGGTCAAGCTTTTCTATAATTTCAGACAGATAATCCTTAAGTTCTCCGAAATCAATTAATACGCCGGCATTATTTAAGGTTTCTCCTGCAACACAGACCTCAATCTTCCAGTTGTGTCCATGCATGTTCTCACATTTTTTTGCCACCATTTTAAGTTGGTGGGCTGCGGCAAAATGTGTAATAATTTTTAATTCAAACATATTCACTTTTTTTGTAGTAGTTCACCACAGATTTTCACGGAATTACACCGATTTATCGTAACTATTCAGGTTGTTAGATTCACGGTTTACGGTTAGTTGCCTTAAATTCAGTTTTTATCCCCGCCGGCTGGCATGGATTTCTAACCTTGAACTGTGAACCTGAGTAGTTGCACTTACTCATTGTTTACAATTTTCAGTGAAACTCTGTGTCGTTCCGTGGTAAATTTTTATCCTTTTTATCCCGCTATTTTTGCGTCGCTGCTTTTAAAAATATTTTTTAATCTGGTAGCAACTTTGCCTGATTCAAGTTTTTCAAATTCCCTGAGCAGCTTTTCCTGTTTTTTGTTCAGATTCGTGGGGGTTTTAATGACTGTCTGAATGATCTGGT
>DAOUSD010000116.1 GCA_030627405.1 Deltaproteobacteria bacterium | reverse complement strand
TCGCCTCCATCAGGCTGGGTCTGGACTTTACCTGAAATATGTGTCACTATTCCAGATAGCACCATTTAGCAGCCGGGCCGTGCCCGGCACACAACCATTCACTGGTGCGGACGCAAAAAGCCGCGCCGCACAGTTCAGCCGTTAGCGGGTAGACAAAAAAGCTTTTAAATGAAAACTAATCCCATACCACCCCCAAATAAACATGATTTCAATTGGGATTTGTACAACTTATTGTCAAATACCTTGCAGCATTATCATTCGCGCTGGGTTGATAATTATAGAATCTTCCTTTCATTTAATTCATTCCTATTGCCAGCAGCGACAGCTTTATTAGGATATGCGCTCAAAGAAAATTTGGCTCCTCTCAGATATTTTACCACGCTTCTTTGTGTCGTTGGTATTATAGCTTCTTCATTAGGATTCAGGTTGCTGAAGAGGATTCGTGTAGATACGAATTTGCGGCTTAATCAATTGATACGTTTAGAGAGGTCGATGGATTGGCTTCCATTTGTTGATTTCCAGATTAAATAAACCGCTAATTTCTAATTATTTTGAACCACATGAAAATTTTTCAAATTATTTTAACCGGAACCGATTAGGCCGGTTCCGGTTTGTGTTTAGAAGTTCATCTGATCAGTCTGGGATCGGATTGATGCTTCGATAAATTCAAGGTTTCTTTTTCCGATTTTCTGTAAAGCGACGATCATTGCATCCAGGATCAATTCTTCCAATTGTACTGTGATCTCATCTATTTTTTGTTCATATACCAACTCTTCTTTTAAAAGGTTCATGTTTTGCTCCTTTCAAGTTTTTATCCATTTTCTATTCCTTTTGTCTAAAAGACTTCCGTAGCAGCCAGCCGGACATGCTCGGCATTGACAACACCTGACTTATCAGCCGTTGCTGCAATAAGGGCGCCTCTTGCCAGGTGGTTTGCTTTTCTAAAAAGTCCGCCGGACCCTTGATGGATAGCGGTAACTGCTGTTTGGTCAAAAAGCATTTGATCAATGCCGGCGATAGTAAGGTGATGCTGCAGATATGTTTCCATCCCTTTCAGATCAACACCTTCAAGATGGCTTTTGGCTACTATCCTGGAAGCCAGCGGTTGTGAAGAACGCCAGGTAAGTTTATCGATAAGGTTATTCTGGCCTGCCAATATGATAGGCAGCCAGGGTTTGGAGTCTTGTTCAAACTGGCAGATGGTATGCAGTTCGGCAAAGACTTCAAGGCGCATTAAGGAGGCCTCATCGACAATCAGAACGATTTTCATTTTTTTCTCCCGGATAAGATTTGTTATTTCTTTTTTAATCATCCTGACCATAATGGCTTTGGAGTTACTTGAAAGATGAATATCCAGGGCATCAACAAATTGCCGATAAAATTCCATTATAGCGCCCGAGGAGGCAGTTATATATAAGGGGCGATACTCTGAGGGGTGCAGTTTTTCCAGGGCATATCTTAAGGCAGTTGACTTTCCGCTGCCCACCTCTCCGGTAACAAGTCCAATAGCTCCCAGGCGGATAACATAATCAAAACGGTCTTTGACACCTACAAGTTCCGGTGTTTTTAATATTTCCGACAGGCTTATATCAGCTCCGAACGGTTCTTTATTGAGTCCGAAAAAAGTACGGTAATTATCATTCATTTTGATTTTTCCCTTGTGAAGACCAGAGCTTACCGCCCTGGTAGCTGGTTGTAGAATTAACATGGATTTGAGGGTTGTTGTTTTTATCCCTTTTAACCCGGCAGTTGACATAAAGGTTGACCGGACGGATCATGCCAAAGGATTTATTCTGATATTTAACTTCCACCTTTTCAGGTTCTGTTTCGTGATAAAGCAGTTCTATCCGTTTGCCGATCAGCGGTACAGGACCTTCGTATAATCTGCCGTTTAAGGTGATGGTTCGATCTTTAGCAACTGTTCTGCGAGCTACTTTGCGAAAATAGTCTTTCAGGTTGGCGGGTGAGTTTCTGAGGCAATGCATCTTACTGGTAAATCGTTCAAAGGGGGTTTGGCCGGTTGAACTATGTTTTTTCTGATGGTAATCTTCATTGAGCCAGCAATCAAAGTCCGCATTAAGTTCGGTCAGAGTGGTGGCTGTGCAATTGGCAAGAAAACGACTCCTTACGGTTTTAAACCATCTTTCAATTTTTCCTTTTCCCTGAGGTGTGTATGGTTTGGCATGAATCAAGGTAATTGCCAATGAAGCGGTGATGTATTCGAGGTGTTTGCTGCGAAAGGCCGCTCCATTGTCCACATAGAGCTTTCTTGGCAGTCCGCGTCTTGCCAGTGCATTTTCAAATGCATCGAGATAGCAAACCAGATTTTCTGACAGGTAAAAGTGAGCATAGGTTATAAGCCGGCTGTGATCATCGATAATGGCAATCAGATAAGCTTTTTTCATTTTACCATCTACATTGACCTTAGGGCCATGCATCACGTCACTTTGCCATATATCGTTGGGCAGCTCGGCCTCGAACTTGCGCCGGTCAACCGGTTTATGCTCAGTTAAATTCATCAGGTTCTGCTGATGCAAAAAACGATAAACCGTGGATTTATTCAGTACAATGCCCGGAGTGAGCAGCTTAAGCCGGTTCATCTGTTCGATAAGCTGAGGCACTGTGACATCCGGCTTTTGCATTCTTAATTCAATCAATGCGCCACAGGTATCTTCATCCATGGCCCGACTTTGGTCATGATCGGATCTGTCTTTGGGATACAGTGACTTCAAATCACCATGGCTGTCCGTGTAAAGACGTATCCATCGTCTGATAGTACCCTTGCTGATCCTGGTTTTTTCTGAAAAGGGGATTCGCCATTTGCGGGCGCACTTATCCTGCATAAGCCGCTTCCGTTCGGAACTGGCCATCTGGATTGCATTAATAAAGTCGCTGATCACCGAAAAGCGGAATACCCCAACCTCCATTTTTTCATCTTCTGTCATAAAAAGTCCTCCTTTCATGTTTTTTATCCCTGTACAACAGAAAGAAGGCTTTAAAAACGACACTCTTCGGTAGGGTGTATAACAAACGGAAATAGTTGCAGATTAAATACAGCGGCTCACAGGGATATGGCCATGCTCGACAAGGTAATCAAAGGCTTTTAATAGTCCCTGATCCCAGGTATTATTTAGAAAAACGACCGCCTTTCTACGCAAAGCCCTTAGCCAATGGCCCTGTCTGGTATGGGTAGGAGGACCTGGCGGCCATCTGCCGGTCTCTAATCTGTGGGATATACTTGAACGGATAGTCTCAACGGAGGCTTGAAAACGCTTAAAATAGCCGCGAGGCCTGAGTCTTATTATACATCTGCATACCGGACACCGGTAACGCTTCATGAATAAAGGCTGATCGTAACCATCAAACAAAGCAGTAACAAAACCATGCCCCCACAATTTATGAGCTTTGCAGCGCGGGCACATGTCAGGCTTAGGCCATGGAAAATCACGGCCTTTTATAAAAATATCCTTGAGTTTGGCAGCAAAAAAGATTATCAATTGTATCAGTTGTTGAGGACCATTCCTTGATCCTCTTTTTGTGAAAGGGCGGTAGGTTCAGTCAAAACTCAGCCGCCCTTTTCTCATAATAAAAAAGCCCCTGAAAAGAGGCTTATTTAATCCGATAATCTTTCTCTATTTGTCAAGGCAATCTGAAAATTTACCTGTGCTTTCAACTCATTTATTGTGGCATTCTACAATGCGGCATATAATAAAAAAAACTAATCATGAATTCTGTCTCATTTTTAATTTAGAGACATAATTGTATCATGAGACATTATATGTAATTTTCTTTTTGCAACCAACTATCCAGATCTTATTTTATTTCAATAAGTTATTTCATCGTTGGAGTTTTTGTCATCAATGGCACATAGCTTGCATTTAAATGTGTTAAATAATAATTCAGTCAGCTAATTTATTGCTTGCCAACTTCGAACCAAAGGAGGTGCAGTATGATGAAATTGGAAGATATAAGAAAGAATCTTGATCTGATAAATGATATAGACTGGGAGATGACACCGGAAATGGCTGTAACACTTTATCTGGAATGGGGTAATAATTCGGTAGCGGGTAAAAACGTAATAAGATCAAAGAGAGATTTTTCTACTTATTTTGTAATAAATACATGGCATGAGCCGGTAATATACCTTATCCGTCGTAATAGTGAAGACGGCGTTGAGCTTGCTACAATAAAGATGCCCGAAGAGTTAGAAACCCGGTTCCTGGAGTCAGTAGGTCATAATAAAGGCGTTTATTCTATTGAGGGTGAAGTTAAAGGCTGGCTTAAAGATACGCTCTATAATGCTTAAGCATTTCAGGATGTTCGCTTAAAAATCTGTATAAGGTGGCCCTTCCCACCCCGAGAAGCTTGGCGGCCCTTGATTTGTTCCCTCCTGTTTGTTCAAGGGCGGATTTTATTGTATCAAAGTCAAGCTTCTTAGAAGGGCCGCGTTTCAATACCGGCTTTTTATTTTCTCTCAGCTCAACAGGGAGTTCATTTGGAGTAATTAAGTTGCCGCTGCATTTTACAATTGCAAACTGAATAGCATTTTGAAGCTCACGAACATTTCCAGGCCAGGCATAATCCATCATTAAGGACAAGGCTTCTTTAGATATTCTGGGAGGTTTTCGCTTATAATCTTCCTCAGCCTGTTTAAGAAAGTGCTTGACGAGAAGTGGTATGTCATTTTTTCTCTCACGGAGAGGAGGAATGGTTATAGGTATTACATTTAAACGGTAATAAAGATCTTCGCGAAAATTTTTATTCTTTACTTCCTCTTTAAGGTCTTTGTTTGTTGCGCTGATAACTCGATTATTTACAGAGATTGTTTTTTCTCCGCCAACTTTTTCAAATGTACCTTCCTGCAGAAATCTCAGAAGCTTGACCTGCACATTTTTCGAAAGTTCCGTAATCTCATCCAGAAATATTGTCCCCCTGTGGGCCAGCTCAAAGCGCCCCTTTTTATCACGTATAGCATCTGAAAACGCTCCTTTAACATGCCCAAAAAGTTCACTTTCTATAAGGCTTTCCGGCAATGCTCCGCAATTTATAGCGATGAATGGAGCACCACTTCTTCGGCC
The DNA here is from genome assembly GCA_030627405.1 of Deltaproteobacteria bacterium. Classification (GTDB taxonomy): domain Bacteria; phylum Desulfobacterota; class Desulfobacteria; order Desulfobacterales; family ETH-SRB1; genus B13-G4. The sequence continues at coordinate 1,137 of DAOUSD010000116.1, read as the reverse complement.
TTCATTGTGAATAGCTGCGGCAACCAGTTCTTTGCCTGTGCCTGTTTCTCCGGAAATATGTACTGGATAATTATAGTCAGTGACATCTCTAATCTGTTGAAAAACCTGGAGCATTTTTGTGTCTTGACCTATGATGTTTGCAAAGCTGTTTAGCTTTCCGGCTCTTATTTTCAAGCTCAAAATATCAGTAACATCTCTTAGAAAAGCAATAACCCCGAAGAGTTTTCCATTTTCGTCATCCATCCTGTTAAATGACATTTCAATGTTCTTAATTACGCCATTTTTGTTTAACATGTTAATTGTATATTCATAATTATCCATAATTTCAGGGTTGTCTTTACTGAAACAACAGCGTTCACCGCAAAAGGGGACGCCGAATACTTCGTGACAGTCCCTTCCCAGAACATCTTTTCTGCTGAAACCTGTAATTCTTTCAGCTTCATGGTTGAAAAAAAAGATACGTCTTTTTATGTCGTGAGCTATGATTCCATCTTTAAGATTATCAAGAACCCGTTCCAGGTTTTCCTTTATAGTAATAATTTTTTCAATCTTTGATTCAGTCATAATTATTCATAAAAATGGTTTGCGTTATTTTGTGTATTAATCTGAATGTAACCAAAATTAAGCACACATTTCAACTTATGGGCGTCCCGAAAGTGTCCCCAGTCCCTCTCCATGCCTTTGTTCGAGCTTTTTATTTCGCTTTAAGGTAGTTTTTTAAATCTCTATAGTAATTTCCATGTGGGCCAATCATTATTAGTTCAAGATCAGCTCCGACAAAGCGATAGGAAAGTAAATATTGAGTATTTTTAATTTTGAATTTATGAACATATACTCCAGAGAGATCACCTTTTTCCCCCGCCCCAACAGATGGATTTTCGGCAATTTTTAAAATCTGTTTGTCCAGTGTCTTTTTTTCTTGTTTGCCGAATTTTTTAACTTTTTGTTCAAATGATCTGGACTGAAGTATTTTCATTGCCGATTATCCAAATTTGTACTCTGATGATTCACCTTGATCCAGCTCTGCAAGACCGATAAGAATATCTTTAATCAAACTATAGGTTAAATCAGTATTTTCTTCAGCGCATTTTCCAATTCGTGCCCAATATTCAATCTGGCCGGTTAACGACCGTTTAT
>DAOUSD010000039.1 GCA_030627405.1 Deltaproteobacteria bacterium | reverse complement strand
GTTCCACGATAAGGACGGTCACTCCGAATTCATTGTTAATCTTGCGGCTGTGGTTCATCATAAAGGTTACCAATTTAGGTGAAAGACCAAGAGACGGTTCATCCATAAGAAGGAGTCTGGGACTGTTGATCAAGGCTCTTCCTATCGCCAGCATCTGTTTTTCGCCACCACTCAGTTTGCCCGAGTTCTGCTTTTTTCGTTGCTCAAGTTCAGGAAAAAGCTCCCAAATTTTATTCAGTTCAGTTTGAAAGCTTTTTTTAGGCAGATGAAACCCACCTATCTCCAAATTTTCAAGAACTGTCATCTCATCAAAAACCCTATTGCCTTGAGGTACAAATGCAATCCCATCCCTTACATTGGCTTTAGTCGAACGATTGGTAATATCCTTGTTTTTATAACTAACAGTTCCCTTCCATACAGAAATAAGTCCGAATATGGACTTCAAGGCTGTTGACTTTCCAGAGCCGTTGGGACCAATAATAGCGGTAACTTTTCCTTCGGCTGCTTCAAGGTCTATGCCGAAAAGAACCTGTTTTTTGCCGTAACCTGTCTCTAATCTTTCAACTTTCAGCATTTCACTCCAGATAAGCCTCTATCACAGCAGGATCATGTCTGACCGATTCAGGGTCCCCCTCTGCAAGCTTCTTGCCTTCGTTCATAAAAATTACTCTATCGCATACCTGCATAACTGCTTCAATATTATGTTCGATCAGGACAAAGGTCTTCCCTGCCTTTTGCAGTTTCTTTATTACCCTAAGAATTTTTTCGATCAGTTCCGGATTAATGCCGGCTACAGGTTCATCCAGTAAAAGCAGATCAGCACCGGAAGCCAGACAACATGCCAGAGATATCATTTTTTGCTGACCATAAGACAAACCCTCTACAAGATCGCTCGCCTTTTCTTCAATGCCCATGAAAGACAGAAGTTCATTAGTTTTTTCTTGGTTTTTTTCTTCCTGATTCTTGACTCGTCCGGGAAAAAGGAAAATATTTTTCAGATTCTCTCCGGCCTGATTCTGAAAGGACAGGAGGATATTATCCTGGACAGTCATGCGGGTTATAAGACGAAGCTGCTGAAAGGTGCGGACTATTCCCGTCCTTGCAATCTTATAAGAAGGCATTCTGCTCAGATTTTTGCCGTTGTATATTATTTCCCCCGAATCCAGAGGCAGAAAACCGGTAATCGCATTAAAGAGCGTTGTCTTTCCGGCCCCGTTAGGGCCAATGATTCCGGTAATGGAATCTCTCGGAATTTCCAGAGAAAAATCATCAAGAGCAATGGTTCCATCAAATTTTTTATTAACGTTTATGATATTTAAAACTTGATCCATATCTTAATCTTATACTCGTTCAGAAGGTACTTTTTTACCACGAAGGGCACGAAGAACACGAAGAAAATATAAAACCATTCGTTTAATTCCGTTCTTCATATATTCAACGTTGAAATTTAACAATAGTCCTATTGATATACCGGATAGCTTCATATATGTAAGTAATTGCGTGCAACCCCACCCATTTTTAACTCGTGGGCAAGACACTGTTCATAAGTTGACTCAAGCAACCCTAGCCCTAAATGCCGATGAACTTCTAACGCACATCCAATAATACGATTTGATAATTTATCGAATTCCATTCTTCGTGTCCTGCGCGCCCTCGTGGTTAAGCCCCCCACTATTTTTTAAAGACAGCTGCTCCCAGAACAGAACCCCAGATATTGCCTGTTGCTCAGATGATAACTATATTGATGGTGAATGACCTTGGATCTTTGAACGTAATAATGCCAGCACCCGATCCATTATTGCCAATGCAGATTTGGCGTCCTCTTCAACAGCTTCTTCGCCAGGGTATCGAAACTCCACAGCAAATGCTGATAACCATTCCAAATCATCAGACAGGTCTTTCAAATCCGGGAACACAGGCAAGATTAAATTCAACAAAACAGACAGATCATGAGTTTTTGAAAAAACAATTTCATTTTGTTGAAGCAAGCCCTTCAAGTACTTCTCAACCGCCTGCTGTGCATGAAAACATACGGCATCCCAGTTGGTGGCTTCTTCCTTTACTTTTGCCTCTCGTTTCGCCGTGCCGGCATCGCCTTCAGCCTTTTTGATCCATTCAACTACGAGCTTTTTCATACAGCACCTTGCCTTCCTGCATAATCTCCTTTATAAAAAAGTCTCCCAGTCTCAATCTGCGGTCAATATCCGCGGGCTTCCGAACAAGGAGATCAAGAGGAAAGGATCTTTTTATAGTCCTTCGAATCTCAAAAGCCTGTTGATGGGGACGGCTTTTAAAATCCATCACCACCAGAATATCCACATCACTGTCTGGAGTCACGTCTCCCGAAGCATGGGAACCGAATAGGATAACACGTTCTGGATTAAATCGCTTGATAACATCATTAACAAAACTTTTTATTTCATCTTCTGTAACTGTTTTCATTAGAATCTCCTTGATGAAATACGCCGCCTGCTTCAGCAAATCGGTTGATTCCGTTTATCGAATTCCATTCTTTGTGTCCTTTGTGTCCTTCGTGGTTCAGCCCCCCACTATTTCTTAAAGGAATACTCCCCTATAAATCCCTGGGGCCGGAAGAGCATAAAAATGACCAAAAGAGCACCATAGATAATTTGTCTCATATTTGCGGCAATAGAGCTCGGCATACCGAGAAAGCGCAGTGCCTCAGGAAGAATAACCAGTACAGCAGCACCCAGAACAGAACCCCAGATATTGCCCGCCCCTCCGATGATCACGATGGAAATGATGAAGATAGACTCCATGATGGTAAACGAGGTGGGATCAATGAAACTAATATAGTAGGCATACATCACCCCGGCCACAGATGCCATGCCGGCACCGATCACAAATATCAACACCTTATAAGAGGCTACATTTTTCCCCATGGCCTGAGCAAATATTTCATCTTCACGGACGGCCTTAAGCACGCGGCCAAAAGGAGATGAAACAATCTTATGAGATATCCATAGGGTGATAACGCAAAGGAAAAAGACAACGATCAGGAAATCATAATGAGTAGTTATCTTCCAGCCAAAGATCGCGGGCTGCGGAATACCAGGTAGCCCCATCGGTCCGCCGGTAAAGGCAACCCAGTTGTTCATTACACTAAAGGTGATTACCTGGAAGGCAAAGGTGGCAATGGCAAAATAATCGTCACGGATGCGGAGCGAGGGGATACCCACCAAGGCCCCTAAAAGACCCGAAAGAATCACAGCGCAGGCAATGTTTGCAAGAAATGGGCTGTGAAACTTCAGAGCTAATAGAGCAGCTACATAAGCCCCAACCCCGTAGAAAGCGGCATGGGCAATAGATAAAAGACCTGCATATCCGGTAATGAGGTTAAGGGATACGGAAAGGATGACATAAATGCCGATGAGGATTAAGATGTGCAGTAAATATTCCATGTAGTTTTAAATGGTTGCTTTTTTGATTTTATTCCCCAGAAAACCCTGCGGTCTGAAAAGTAAAAATATTAGCAGGATGACAAAGGCAATGGCATCCTGCCATTGAGAACCGATCTTCCATACTCCAAACTGCTGGGCCATTCCTAAGAGTAGTGCTCCCATTGCTATGCCAGGGACGCTTCCCATACCACCAATTATCACTGCCACCACACCCATCATAAGGGCATTCATTCCCATGGTAGGTGTCATATCCACGTCAAGTGCGACAAGAATGCCGGCGATTCCTGCAAGGGCCGAGCCTATAGCAAAGGTGTAAAGAATCACCCTGTCAGTCTCAATTCCGGACATATTTGCAAGCTCAGGGTCATTTGCCACCGCATGCATGGCTTGTCCAACTTTCGTGTATTTAAGAAACAAGAAACAGGTGGTGACAAGTAAAAGGCTTACAATGATTATTGTTATTTGAACAGGCGTTATCCTGGCGCCAAGGATGTTGATGCCTTCTTTTACTATACTGGATCTTATGGTTTTGGTATCATCTCCAAAAACCATTGAAAGAATATTTTGTAAAACAATGTAAATTCCAAGGGAAGCAAGAAGCTGTATAAGAGAAGACGAGCTTTTGTGCCTGAGAGGGCGGTAAACGGAAGTCTCTATAATAACACCAAGCATGGCGCACAGACCGATCGATGTGGGAATAGCAACAATAATAGGCCAGCCAAGCAAGGCCTTGAATAAATATGTAAAATAAGCTCCTGCGGTAAAAACAACACCATGAGCAAAATGAAAAAATCTTACTGTCCGATATATCACCGCAAAGCCGACAGCAATCAGGGTATAAACACTCCCTGCAATTATCCCGTTAAGTATGAGTTGATTAATCATATCGGTCCCCGAAAATACGTAATCGGATCAACCACCCTAATTTGCCCCTTATCATAGGGCCTTCTTATATTTGCCACTATTTGGATCGCTTTTTCAGGCTTAAGGCGCTTTGCATAATAGAGAAGATATTTCGAAATATTGTCATCGGAATATTTTGCTTCAATCAACTCTACCAGCTGTCCTTCTTTGATAATGGCAAAATCCACCTCACGCCCTTCCTTGTCCCGAATGTAGCGCAGCTCATAGCGATACCCGTCCCGATCTTCAAGAAAGTGCAGCCGTTTAAGAAGTGATGCGGCAACCAGATTTTCAAATCGTGCCCCTTCATCTCCCAATACATCGCCATTATCAAAAAAATATACCTTGGGAGGCTTTAGTATCGCCCTTGGCAATGATTTTGTATATGGGCGAACGGCAAACACCAGATACATTCTTTCCAGAACCTCAAGCCATGCCTTTGCGGTTTTAGGAGAAATCTGCAGGTCGGAAGCCATGTTGGATATTGTAATCAGCCCGCCCACGCGATGACGTAGCAGGTCCAGAAAGATACCGAGTAGTTGTATGTTGCGTATCGATTCCAGATCCCGCACATCCTCACGCAGAACCCTGTCAAACCGCTCCCGCCGCCACCGGCGGGCATTACGTTCATTCCCATCCAAAAACGGCTCGGGAAACCCGCCGACACTCATCAGCCGTTTAAATGCATCCTCCGGCGTGATCCCTTTGGGAATCTCATCAAGGGTAAAGGGATGAAGGCGCCAGTAATGATAACGACCCATTAAGAAATCGCCGCCTTGCCGGTAAACGTCCAGGCGGGCGGAACCGGTTATCAAAAATGAGTGGTCATTGTGAGATACATCATAAATTCCCTTAATCCAGGTCTTCCAGCGGGGCATTTTATGCAGCTCATCAAACACAATCAGGTTATTATCAGCACTCCATTTCTTTTGTATAATATCCTGCCGGTCCTCGTCATAATCCCAGTTCAGATAGCGTCCTTCCGGAAAGTTTTGTAAAAGAACGGCCCTGGCAAGCGTAGTTTTCCCGACCTGACGAGGCCCGCCCACGAATACCATTTTCTTTTTTAAATCTTCAAGAATATAGGGAGTGATATAACGCATATGGCTATATTAACCAAAACTCCAAAATAGTCAAGGCTATTTTGGAGTAAGGGGATGTGTGGCTTTTAAGAAGAGGCGCTGGTAAAAACAAAAAATATTTTTGTTGTGATTTTGTGAGCCCGGTTATAGTCGAAATAATTCTTCTGGCATCATAGAACTGTTACGCTATCACTTTATTTTGTGTAATGAACAAATCTGGCCTGATACGCCTGCCTTTTAAAAAGTCAATCGAATGCTATAATGCTCTAAATCCAGATTTTTATCTATTTGAGAAGGACAAATTTGCCATGATGAACAATATACAACACGAGATTCTTATTTTTGTTATCGCCGTTTTCTTCAAACTCAATTTGCCCAGTTACACCTTTTACGATAAAATTTTTCTCCCTGATAACGTGCCAGATACCCTTGCGCGTTTTACTTGATGATTTACGAATAGCGGCGACAATTACTTTGGCGGCGTCATATCCAAGTGGAGCAAAACTCACGACCTTTCCATACCTGGCCTCGTACTCATCAAAAAACTTTTTTGTTGTTGGTGATGAAGCACGATCTGGAGCAATGAAGCTTACAATAGTACCCTCGGCAGCACTTCCAGCTTGTTCCAAGAAGGCACTTCCATAACATCCATCGCCAGAAACTGGTGTTGAAATCAGTCCAAGTTCTTTCATCTGTCGTACAAACGGTGCTCCCATATCGTATGTTGCTCCTAAAAGCACATACTTCGGGCTTAGCTCTTTAATTTTCGCAATTAGGGATCTGAAATCGCGAGTTTGCTTCTGTGCACCTTCAAACATGAGAATGTTGCCACCGCTGGAATCGAATGTGTGACGAAAAGCCTCAGCAAATCCCATTCCGTATGCGGTCAAATCATGTATAACTGCTACTGACGCTTTTGGATCCTTTGTGATCAAATATTTAGCAAGAAACGGGGCTTGGTCATCATCTGTTGGTGGAACTCTAAATAAAAATGTGTACCCTTGTTGTGTAATTTTCGGATTCGTCGGTACTGGCATAACGACGGGAATCCCGGCATGGTCATAAACAGATGCTGCGGCCGACATGCACCCACTTGTAAGGTGCCCTACAACAGCAAGAAAGCGAGAGTCCTGACAAATACGATTTGCTATACTCACAGCCATCTTTGGCTCTCCCTGGTCATCAAAAATTTCATAGTTTATGTTTTCATTATTTCCAACCACAGAGTTCGACTGATCGAAAGCCAGCTTTGCACCATTGGCTACATCCTTCCCGTTTTCCGCAAGATCGCCTGTAAGCGAGCTTACGATAGCAACATAAACTTCTGGTTTCTGTGAAGGCTTTCGACTCATACTCATAGCTGAAACAATAATAACCGTGCTAATTATTGCTGTGCAAACTATAAACCAAGCAAACACTTTCTTTTTCATTATTGTCCTCCTTTTTTGTGAGGGATTTTTACACTACCTATCTTATCAAGAATAGTAAATTCCTCAATGTTCTGAAGGTATTCAGCAACGACAATTTCCCACTTTGGGGGAAGCAAATCACCTGCTCGATCTCGATATGGGCATCCGTGAAAAATACCGTAACCTTCATAAGTCTTTTTGCTGAAAGGTGAAGTACTGTATGCGTGCCCATACTTTTCATAATGCCGGCGGTAAGGATTTAGTTTTATCGCTTTCGCAAGAGCTTGTGCTTCGCTGATATGCCCCAAGTAGTCGCTTCGGCCATCCGCTTCTATATCAGGACAACCACAGCATGGATATATTCTTCCCATGGCATTCACGTAAAGACTGTATGGTAACTGGGAACATGGCAACCCACCAAAATAGGGAGAAGCACCCTCAAACGGTATGCCCATTTCTTTATTTAAAGCATATATGCGGCATGCCAAATCTAAAAGCTGTTCCTTAGGCACATGAATTCCATTTTTTTTACGTATTTTTTGGGACCTTGTTAATCCAATTGGCACAGGAGGATCCAAGTCTATGTAAAGGCGTTTTTTTTTCTTTAGGGAATAAATTTTCTCAGCATCCTGAATGCTTTGAGGCATAATAACGCTCTCTAACCCCAGTCTAGTCCATGTCTCGGAAATTGTATCCCCTTCTAAACCTGTCATTGCAAGTTTTTCTTCAGGCTTGCTAAATGCCGGGGGCTTATTGAAACCTGCTTCAATCAAACGATCAAGCGCGACGTTGCGCCTCAACGCATATCCTTTAACACCAACCAGATTATCTTCAATCTCATTTGAGAATGAATGGAACTTCAACATCACACTGACACGCAGTTCAAATAATCGTTTAATAAACGACATTGATTCCATACCGTGAATCCGCTTACAAAGATTGTTATCAGCAAGAACTGTTCCGTTGGTGAATAAAACAAGCCATATATTGAGTTTTTCACTTAAGTACTCTACAAACGGTATGAAGTCCTCTTCTAATAATGGCTCTTGGTCTCCAACGAGTTTTGCGCTTAGGCAACCAAGCTCTGATGCTGAAACGAAAACAGGTCTTAATTTTTTAGCATCCAACCGACCTTTAAATGTCCGTTTTTCATCCTTTTGCTGACGTTTATCCGTATTAATGAAACAATACTTGCAACGAAGGTTACATGGCTTAGTACTCGGAAAATCAAAATCCATTGTCAAAAGTCTTGGATGTTGAGACTCTAAATATTTTTGGATTGTGGTTCTTGGGAACTGCCAGCCAACGATTGCGTTTACCCCGCATTTTACTATTTCACGCAATTTAGTTCACTCCTTCATATTAATAATTTGATTATGGGTTTTAGAGTTTGTATCATTTATATTCAGAAAAATATCTTGAAGCTTTTTTCTCACGAAGGTTGCTGCTTTATTGTTTATGTCTCCTGAATCATCATGAGCCATTGTGGCCAAATCTAAAACTGGTGCAAATGCGAGTTGAATGTCTGTATCTTTAGTCTTTTTTTGTAAACCTGTATCAAGCCCAATCAAAAACCGCCAGGATAAAGATTCGCCAAGTGAACGGTCCCGAATAGCAAAAAAATCAACAGGAATTTTGAAAGAACGTGTAATTTTATTCGGGTTAGTCGATCGCGTAGAAATTTTTATAGGAGTGCCAAATAAATCTTTACAATTATCAACAGATCGATAAATAAATCTTTTGTCTATATCTTCATCAGATGCCTCTTCTTGCAGGCCGTGGTATTCTAAAAGGACATCGACAAGCTTTCGCCAGCCGAGATCTGCAGGAAGCTCATTTACTAAAGCTGTTGCCAGAGTGCCGATCCCGTCATGAAACGGATTCTCCTTTTTGATCTCATCCTTCGTATCTGGGTCTACGCCATATAGATATTGGTCGACTTGATAATCATGAATCTTTCGCGGAAGCCAAGAGTCCTGATCCGTTAGAACCCAACCTTTCCGCACATTCCCGCCTATAATTGAGAACGGCTTTAAACCATCGTGTAGGGGTTCCCCTTTACCAGCATAGGCAAAATATCTTTTCCAGATACCATTATTATTACTCTGAAAATCGCAATATGAATTTAAAAATTTCAGCCATTTATTTATATCCTGTGAGTTGGAGAAACGAAAAAGTTCTATTGGAGATCTCGGCATGAGCGTATAGAATTCAAACCTATCCCACCAATGCTCTAGCGCATGTACAATCTTATCAACGGTCCTGATGTAATAGGCATACGAAGTCACGTTTAGAAGAACGCCAGGGAATTGCCGCTCGGTTGTTTCCCCTTCAAAATATCTTCCGATTGCCGCTGACATGTAAGCATAATGGGGAGCTTCACTTCCTTGTAGTTCCCCGGCTATCTGGGCCACGGTATCATCTGTTCTATCTCTTCCCATGGGGGGCATGACCCCAGGAGCAAGAAGTGGATATAAGGCCACATCATGATACTTTTCCACATCGTTACACATTTCTAAAATCGATTGGGTCATCGGTTCCATCTTTCCATACTGCTTCTCTATCTCACGCGCTGAATCTGAGATTGCGGAGATCCTTTCAGTTGTGCGTCTTGATCTACAAACAATTTTTATGGTATTATTCAAAAGGCCCAATTCGCGACTAGTGCTTTGTACTTTTTCGATCATGCTTTCAGCTTTTTTTGCAGCTGATTTAGAGTTATCAACTGCGGAGTTGATATTTTTCGTTAAATCACCAATGCTTGAAAAAGTATGTGCCAGAACAGACGTAATAACTGCAAGGAAAGTAACAACAATTACGTTTTGCATTCCAGACAACCATAATTTCGTGGTATCTATCGGAGGGGACTGCTCGACATACTGGAGTAAATTGGAAATACCTGTGATATAAAGACCAACAAGAAAAACAACATACCAAAGACCGGGGAAGTGCCAGAGCCTGGTCCCAAATTCAGCATACCATTTAGTACATAGAAGAAGCCATTTTTTTAGAAACCAATTTTTCTTTGTGTCGATCTCGTAGGATTTATTCTTGCACGCGAAATACCATGAACCAAAAAGAAATACAGCGAATACTAAGATGCAAAGACTAGGCGGGATCCAAGAAGGGCACTTCTTAAAAAAAATTGGTAACGTTCAAAAGGTGGGGCAAAGGTTGATTTCGACGGTTTGGATCTGAATGTTGAAATAACCTTTGATGCCCAGTTTCTCTTTCCAGTATTGTTCCCATTTATCTTTTGCGTATTGTTTAAT
>DAOUSD010000150.1 GCA_030627405.1 Deltaproteobacteria bacterium | reverse complement strand
CATAGTTTTTTTCAACCAGCTCAATTACATCTGAAAATAATTTAAGACCCTTGTAGGTTTCATCGTTGTCGGCTGAAAGATTATGGTTGAATCCGGCTTCGAATGCCCAGAACATAAATGCAATGAATGGCACCAGCCACAGTTTAATATATCGTCTTTTTTTTATAGTCATGTACTTACTCCTTACTCCCAAAAATAATTCTAACCTTTTTTTAGCCATTCAAGCGGGTTCATAGGTTTTCCGTGATGACGCAATTCAAAATAAAGCCCGGAACCGACCATTGAACCTGTATCTCCCACTGTGGCGATAACTTCATCTTTTTCTATTTTATCTCCTTTTGTCTTAAAGAGTTCTTCAATATGTGCATAAACAGAGTAATAATTTTCTCCATGAGCTATGATAATCATGTTGCCGTAGCCTTTAAACCAGCTTGAATAAATTATCAGCCCATAACACACGGCATGTATCGGCTCTCCTCTGTCAGCTTTAATATCAATGCCGCTTCTGAAATTTTTTACATTGAATTTTGTATTTTTATAAGGACCGAAAAATGAAATAATTTTACCTTTGACGGGCATATTAAGCAACCCTTTAAATGAGGTAAAGTCTTTTGTTTTTATTTTTTCAACTTGTTTAAACTGCTTAAATTCAATACTTAAAGCTTTCATAGTTTGATCAAGCTCATTTGCACTGTTTTTTAAGGATTCAATAGCAGCTATTCCAAGGGATTTTTTATTTCGAATATCAGCAAGGAGCTTGGAGCGTTTTTCTTTTTCAAGAGATATAATATTAATTTGCTTAATTAATTCCTGTTCGAGATTGATCTTTTCCTTTTTTTTGTTATTCATAATGTCCAGCAGGTTTTTAACTTTTGCCTTATTTTCAATTAGTTTTTTCTGCTTGTCCTCGTCATGGGCAAGAATTTTCTCCAAAGCATTTTCGCGCTGAAAAATTTCGAACGTTGAGTCTGCCGATGCGAGAACGTTTATCTTGCCAAGCCAGTATAGTTTATAAAGAGCAACCAATCGTTTTGATATATATGCCTCATTAGTTTTAATTTTTTCTACTAAGTCAATATATGATATAGTAGTTTCTTTTATCTTTTTTTTAATACCGGCTATTTCTTTTCTTATTGCTGAAACACTTTTTCTTGCCTTGTTCAAAACAAAATCCGCATCATTTAATCCGGTTAAAGTGTTTTTTTCCTTTATAGTAAATGTCTTAAGCTCAGCCTTTTGTTGTTCAATTTTGCGGTTGATGGTTGCCGTTTTTTTTTTAAAATCCTCAATGCTTAAATGTTTTGCTTTTTCATTGAAATTTGAACAATAAATTTCAGGAGGATAAAAAGCTGTTATGATAACAGCGGTGGTAAGTATTAAGCTTTTAAGAATTGTTTTAGAGCAATATAACATCCTAACCAACCTACAAACATGCTACACAGTATTATTCCGCAGTAAAATTCAGGAGATAGAAATTTTATATTAAGAAGTTCATATTTGAAACTATGCTCAACATTTGAGGATATTAACTTGAAAGTGATAAAAAGAACTGCAATACCTATAATTCCTCCAAGTGTTCCCTGTATAATACTTTCGATGTAAAAAGGACCCCTGATAAATTTTTCCGAGGCTCCGACAAGCCTCATTATTTTAATTTCTTCGCGTCTTGTATAGATTACAAGCCGAATAGTATTGGCCACGATAAATACAGCAGCCATAAAGAATATGCCGCCCATTGCATATCCTGCCAACCTGAAGAGATCAAAAATATTCGTAAATCGCTCTAACCATTTCCGACCATATTCTACGTCTTCAATTGAGGGCAGTGATTCAATTCTTGTCGCTATTTCCTCAATTTTTTCGTCACGTTGTGATGACGCTATCATGCAGATTTCAAATGCATCAGGAAGCGGGTTTTCGTTTAAATTCATCAAAATTGAAGATTGCCGTTTCATCTGTTCTTTAAGTTTTTTAAAGGCTTCTTCTTTTGATATAAAGTTTACATCCTGGACTCCGTATATCTCTTGAATTTTGCGTTTTATATCAGGGAAATTTTTTTGACTTATGCCGGGTTTAAGGTATGCCATTATTCTTGCACTCTTTTTCCAGTGATTCATTACGTTGTTCGCATTTGTAAAAAAGAGAGCAAAAGCGCTGACGATCAGGATAGACAGAGCTATTGTAATTATAGTAACAGCGCTGAGGAAACCGTTATCCTTAATATCCTGTACAGCTCTATGATAATAAGTGGCCATAGAATTTATGTAACGGTTCACGGTTCAAGGGTTCATGGTTTACGATTTTTTAATGAGTTTTGTAATGATTGAAGTATGTTTGATATTAATTTCAATTATATTTTGATCAACTGTTAACTGCAAACTGTTAACCGTAAACGGGTACGTTTCTTATAACCCTGAACCCTGTTTTTATATCGGTGCCGGTCCAAGCAGACGTCCCTGTTTAAGGTATAATATCCGACCCCCTGCTTTGCGGATAAGTTCTTTATCATGGGTAGCAACAATGACAGTGCCTCCATGTGTGTGAAAACCTTTAAGAAGGTTGAGTATGATGTCGGCTGAATCCGAATCCAGGCTTCCCGTGGGCTCGTCAGCTAATATTATCCTGGGTACCCCCACGACAGCTCTTGCCACTGCTACTCTTTGCTGCTCTCCGCCGGACAAGCTTGGTGGAAGGGCATTAATTCTTCGCTCTATTCCAACAGTTCGCAAAACACTTCTTACCTTTTTTTCAATAAATTTCCTTTTTTTCCCCGATGCCTCAAGAACAAGAGCAACATTATCGAATACAGTCTTTGTGGATATCAGCTTATAATCCTGAAAAATAATACCGAATTTTCTTCTCAGAAAGGGGATTTTTTTCCTGGAGATCCTCGACAGATTCATTCCATCTACCAGAACCTGTCCTTCTGATACCGGTTCTCCAAGGTAAAGAAGTCTTAATAAGGTTGATTTACCGGCTCCGCTTGGGCCGCTGATAAAAAGAAAGTCGTTTTTGGAGACATTAAGGCTAATATCAACAAGAGCTTTCTTTGAGCCATAATACTTGTGAACATGGAACATCTGGATTATTGAACTTTTATCTTTACCATCAATCATTCCATAACTTCCTGTCCTATAGCCTTATATATAGAGGCCTTTGCAATTTTAAAGTCGTACAACGCCTTATAGTAATTAGTCATAGTTTTTGAAAGAAGCGTCTGAGCATCCAGAACATCTGTAGAAGTGGCTATTTGTTCTTTATAGCGTTCTTTGTTTATCCTGAAGTTTTCTTTTGCCTGCTCGATTGCTTTTTTTACCGTGGTTATATTTTTTTCAGATTCCAGGGTATTAAGGTATGCCTGTTTTACTTCTATGCTAATATTGTCTAAGATTTCAGTTTTTTGGTATTGCGCCTGAGAAAGGCGGCTCTGTTTTTCTTGAACTTCATAGTTGGACCTGCCCCACTCCCAGAAATTCCATGATGCGACAGCAGCTATGCTCCAGCCCTCGGGGTCATATATATAATCGCCTCCGTCAACGTCCCATTCTGTCCCGCGTTTGAAATAGCGGCCCTCAAGGTTTATTGATGGATAATAATTTTTTTGTGCAAGCTTTATTTCTTTTTCAGCAATTTCGATTTCCAGGTCGGCAATTTTTAATTCAAGACGGTTTTTTTTTGCCGTTTTAAAGCAGTAATCAATATCATGTTCAAAAGTAGTATAGCTAAGAACATCTTCAAGTTTGACAGATTCATTTATTGGCCTGCGGAGAAGAATGTTGAAATTTGATTTAGCTATTTGCAGATTATTTTGGGCACTAATAAGTTCCTGCCTGGCGTTGGCCAACTCGACCTTTGCCTGCAGCAAATCATTTAAAGGCGTCATGCCGACTTCGTAAAAGTTTTTTGCAACCTCTTTTTGCGCAGTTATTTGTGTTACCGTATCCTGAGAAATTTTCAGAAGCTTTTCTGCCTTTAAAAGGGAGAAAAACATTTTTTTTGCTTCAAATATTATTTCCAGTCTTTTAAGCTTTTCATTAATCTTTGCAGCATCAAAACCAAGTTTTGCGATTTTGTACTGGTTTAGTAATGAGAATCCTGTAAAAACTGGCTGAGTGACTTTGGAAATAAGTGTATATTTTTCTTGTGAGCCTGTTACTATAGCGCCCATAGTTGTTTCTTCGTCTATATATTCGTATTGATAGGTTGCATTGAAAGTTGGGAGAAAATTTGTCTTTTGTTTTTTTTTGGCGGCAAGGGCCGCATTTGCTTCTTCTTTGCTTATCTTTAGAGCGATATTGGCCTTTAATACTGTTTCTACGGCATGTTTAAGAGTAAAGGTTTCATCGGGTTCTTCTACAGCAAAGGAAAGGGGGGAAACCAGGAAATGTATAAAAATAAATATAGATAAAGGCAGAATGTATATTTTCATAGTGTTTTTGGATTGACCGCTTTAACTTTTAGTGATAATTAAATTTTTGAGTTCAAGGAGTGCCGGCTCTCCGGTTTTCCTTGCTTTAAGCCTCCACTGATTCCCCATTAATAAGCTTCTTCCATTTCAGTGGAGGCTTTTTTTATCTGATTATTACTTTAAAATCAACAATTTCTTTCCGAAGGGGTTTAGTTAATGAAGCAAGAACTGCTCAAGATGATTTGCCAAAAGTCTTTTAAATACAGCGATGAACCAATTTTCAAGCTTGTTTCGGGCAAGATGAGCCGCTTATATGTTAATTGCAAACCTGTCATATTAAACTCCAGAGGAATGTTTCTTGTCGGTCATCTCGTATATGAAGCCATAAAGGACTCAGATGTTGAAGGAATAGGCGGTCTTACATTCGGTGCTGATCCTATTTCTATTGCAACAGCTTTTACTTCCGGATTAAAAGGAAACCCCATAAATGCTTTTTCAATAAGAAAAACCCGGAAGGACCACGGCATTGTCAGATGGATAGAGGGCGACATAAAGCCAGGGGACCGTGTTGTGATTATAGACGACGTAGCGACAACCGGAGGTTCTACTATTAAAGCTATCGAGAGAGCACGTTCAGAAGGGCTGGAGGTAGTAAAGGCGGTAATTCTGGTTGATCGTCAGGAGGGCGGCCTGGAAAATATCCGCAAGCAAGTTGATGATGTATCTGCAATTGTTACAAGAGATGAACTTATTAAACAGTGGAATGCAGAGTAAATAGATTTTCAGATAATTAATTTCACAAGGATAGAAGGAGGAGGGCGTATGATTTATACGTCGACGACTGATAACGCAGTGAAATTAATTATCTGGAAATCTATAGCAGTTTTCGTTCAGGCACTATTTATTATCCTGACCTGAATTCCACTGTTCAATAAGTTCATCTCTTGTAATAATTGCAGATACATCATCAACTTGCTTGCGGATATTTTCCAGGCCGCCCTCCTGACGATCAACCAGGATTACCGCCTT
>DAOUSD010000097.1 GCA_030627405.1 Deltaproteobacteria bacterium | reverse complement strand
CCGGTATGTGCGCCAACTGCCATACTATGCACAACAGCCAGGGCGGCACCAACATGATGATTAACACTGAAATAGACGGTACGGGCGGTCCTGACGGAGGTGGGTTCCCCAGCCTGACAAGAGGTAGCTGTGTAGGTTGTCATACTGGAGAAAACGACGGAAACAACACTACGCCTTATGTCTATGATACGGGTGCAATCTATGGTACTAATACTCTAGCTGGTGGTAACTTTAAGTGGGTTGTTGATGATGACGCAAAAGGTCACAATGTAAAGGGAATTCCTGGTATGGCCGGTGATACTGCTTTAGCATCTGGAGCGCCTGGTGATAAGTATGGTGGTGGAATGTGCGGTGAAAGCTGCCATAAAACTCTGTTTGCACCAGTGGCTGATGGTGCTGCACTCGCTACTGGATGCGAAGGCTGTCACCTTCCTAAACACCACGCACCTCAACAGGCTGCCGGTGCTGTTGCTGAAGAAGCAAATGGTTACTTCAGATTCCTTACCGGACATACTGCTGGAGTTGGTGTTCACGGTATTGAAGATGATGATCGTGAGCTAACTAATAATGTTGGTGATCATAACGAATATCTTGGAAGTACTACTTCGACTGATCATACCATGACTGGATATTGTGTCGGCTGTCACGGTAATTTTCATACTCAGCAAGACGGTAATGGCGAGTGGATTCGACATCCATCTGACGCGGTCCTGCCAATTACTGGAGAATATGCAGCTTACACTGCTTACGATCCTAATGTTCCTGTAGCAAGACCAGACCTGGCTGCTATAGTTGCCGCCGAGATAGTAACCCCTGGTACTGACATGGTTATGTGTCTGTCCTGTCACAGGCCGCACGGCAGTCCTAATGACGATATGCTCCGTTGGGGTTATGATGGTATGGTAGCTGGTGGTGGTGGTGCTGATGGCACTGGTTGTTTTACATGCCACTCTGAAAAAGATCAGTAGAGCCAAGCCCTGGAGGGGATGCCGGCCCAGGCTTAAGCCAATAGAGCCTTTTCTCTCCAAATCACTCTTTCTCCTGGTTCCTCAATGTACCGGGGAACCAGGAGAAACGCCCGCCATACAAAATCTAATACTTAATTTTTTATCTCCGTTCCAAAAAACAACAGCCGAACCACACTAAGGGTGATTCGGCTGTATAACTTTCATCCTCTACCACATATTACGCAGAAGAAGTTGGTTAACTAATTTACAGGTAAATTATGAGCTATGCCGTGGCAATCGCCGCACTTGGCTGTATCGTGCATCATCTTCTTGGAATGGGGCATTCCATGGCATTCGCTGCATAGCGGTATTCTCTTATGTACTGAATGACATTCTGAACACTTAACATCAGTGTGCTTAGTGTAATTATTCTGCAGTAGGTCGTATGCCTGATCATGGCAGCCTGCGCAAATAAGATTTGGCGTATCCTTCTCGCTATAGGTTATCTTAGCGGGCATATGAACCGGGTGACAACTCATACAAGCATTATCATCCATCGCAAAACCAGGGCTGTGAGATTCGTGGCATTCATTACATTGAGGTATATAGCCATGTTTTACGTGATGACAATCTGAACATGAAACCTCTGTTGTATGTCTGCTGACATTATCAGTAATTTGTTTGCTCTCTTTTGTATGACAAGACATACAGGCATTATTGCTTAAGGCTACGCCGGGAATAATCAGTGGTGCATGAGGATCTGTATGACATGAAGAACAATCCACTAATGGAGTTTCTTTTGTCCCCTCGCCGTGAAATACTCTGTGACAGGTTTCACATTTCGGTATGGCTGTCTCATATGGACGCTTTTTGGGGTTAAAAATATGGAACTCCTTATGGCAGTCAACACATTCTATCTGATGTTTTCCACCAGCATCTTTAATTCGGTCAAACACACCAATATGGCACTGTGCACACTCAGCTACTGAATGAAGAGGCTGAGGCTGAAAATCATATAGACTAGCGACGACCTTTTTCTCTTCTTTTTTGGCTATATCGGTTACTGCCGTGTCTTTAGTCGGTACAACGGCCTTTTGACATCCCACGGCAACAAGTAATAGTGCTGCAATCGCTGTAACGCTAAAAGCTATGGCTCCCTTTTTTACAGTCTTCATCTACATCACCTCCATTAATTTTTCAAATCATGGGCTATACCATGGCATTGCCCGCATTCAGGATATTTCTTTAACATCTTACTCGGATGGGGTTCGCCATGGGGTATCTTACATGAAATACATGACGGAAGCATTTTGTGAACATCTCTATGACAATAGACGCATGATAAATCCTTATGTTTGGTTGTATTATTGTTCAACAACGTATATGCCTCGCCGTGACAGGCGGCACAGTAATGCGAAGGTGTTTCCTGATTATAAGCTATAACGAGTGGCATATGTACGGGATGGCATGAAAGGCAGGCATCTACATTCATATCTTCGGTATGTTTTTCATGACATTCCATGCATTCCGGAATATAGCGGTGTTTTGTGTGACATTCATTACATGCCAGGTTTGTATGAGCACTGGGATTCTCTTTAACTTCAACTCCTTGCTTTTCATGGCAGGTCAGGCAGGGAGCTGATACTTCGCCTTCTATAATTAAATCCAGAGGAGCATGGGCATCTGAATGACATGATGCGCAATTTTCAAGAGCATAATGAGGACTGTCGCTATGACATACACTGCAATCAGGAATAGCGTTTTTACCCTCAGGCGGGTGCTCTGTATGGCAATCCAGGCAGCCGACTTCTGTTTTATGCTTATTCCCGCGGGCTGCTATTGTCGCAGGTTGTTTGTCGTGACATTTAATACAATCGGAATCCGAAAGCGAGAAGCCTTCCTGGTTTGCTGCCAATGCGCCGGAGCTGTATATAATCAGCACCAATAATGAAAATAAAATTCCTGTTTTCTTTCTCATATCTTCCTCACAACCTGTTGCTTATCCATAACTAAAAAGCCCATCCTTACTTTACAGTGGAATGGGGATGACGACGATACTCAAATTTTACTAACACGCCCAATAAATTAAGAAAATCATTGGTTTCAGGTAGTGAATCAATAGCATCACAAATTATCTTATGTCAAGTTTTTTCTTGCCTAAATCATTCCATATGACCGTTTAATAATCCTGGAACTCCTTCCACATTACGGCCTGATCATTTGTTGGTACCTATCTCTCCTAACCCATAAAGGCTGACTATAAATCCATAGCTGCGGTCACTTTCCTCCTCATCTTCGTAAAAACACCTGATAGACCAGCATTGTGATTCATATAAAAACCCAAGAACGCTTCTTATATCTCTACCATCATATATATTACGTTCATATTCACCAAATACTTCAAGGCTGTCTGACATCTTTAAATTAATATTATAATAAATAGACTCTCTTGAATCAAGTGCGTATCTGTGTTCAACAAACAACCTGTCCCCTCGATAATCCGATAAAGTTACTGCAACATTATGAGACGGAAAAGAATCTTCATACCGGCACCATTCTGCATCAGCCTGCAAAGACAAATATTTTGCAGGTGAAAGCTCAAGTTCTGCATAAATGGGAGAAAACGGCTCAAAATTGTCGCCTCTTGCCTCACCAATGTCATAACTCTGTTCTATCAAAAAACGGCAGAACTCATTATAATTATAACTTACGGGCTCATCATTTTCTTCATCCACAACCCTGTTTTTTTGTTCCGTATTTTCCTTTGATCTTGAGGTAAAGGTGTTTGTAATTGAATAGGTAACCAGGTTGTTTTTCTCAATAGTGTCCGGATATTCTTCCTGGTCATGCTCGGGTGTGTAATCATAAATAATTTGCGGCTTAATTGAATGTTTGATTCTGTTTATGTTCTTTCCATTTATATTGTATATCTTATAAATTTCAGTAAATAGATCCAATTTTATGTCATAAATCTGCCTGTTCAACATCTTATTTGTTTCTACTGTCCCATCTGAGTAGTCATCAACATACCAAGCCGTCTCTCTGACGCCGAAAGATTGCTCAAAAGTAAAATAACTTCCGCAATTATAAGGAAGATAAAATCTTGGATGCAAATCCAGTCGATGGAGCCTGTTTCCATCCTTACTGTAAGAGTACGTATATTCAGAATCAAAATCTACATAAAAAGGTGTTTCATATATTTTCTGTTTTGATGCATCGAACTCGATCAGCGGCAGTTGTTGTAAAGTTGTATCCATACCACCCTGACGTCGATTAATGACATTATCATACCATCGCAACTCTGCATTAAGGCTATATTGTGACCAGATCTTGTTAACGCTCAAACTGTTTACCCTTGTGGAATCATCATATTCATCAAGATCTCTGCCAAAATTATCAAAATAATAAGTACTTGTTTCTTTAAAGCCTGTATATCCATTTTTGAATTCATGAAGGTAATCATGGTCACTAATAATATCGATATCCAGTTTTGCAAAAAAACCAAGAGGCATGGCCTGATCATGCTTCCATCTGAACCAGTAGCGGTCGGTATTGGGTCGCAACACGCTATCCGATCTATAACCCCATTCCCTACTGGATTCCAAAATGCCTGTTTCCTCAAAAAATTGGGTACCGTCATCAACTTTTCTATCTTTCAAAAAGTCGTACATCATAGTCCCTTTAGAATTATTGTCTAAAACATACCTGTATTCAAAAGCAACTTTGTCTCCACGACGCCCCATGTGGTATAAATAAAAGGTTGCATCCGAGCTTTCATTTATAGCCCAGTAAAAAGGCTGATTATATTCCTCCCATTTTCGCTCTGAATATCCAATTTGTGGCGGCAGTAAACCTGACTGGCGTTTTTGCTTGGCTGGAAAAACAAAAAAAGGAGTATAAAGAAGAGGCATTTTTTTTACCCAAAGAACTGCATGACTAATAAAACCATAACCTTCCAGCGTAACTTTCAGATTTCTTCCAGTAACTTTCCATGGCGGGCTTTCGCCGTCACACGACGTCAGGCTGGCTTTATCAACAAAATAGCTGTTTTCCCCCAGCTTTTTTATCTTATTACCTTTTATGTAAAAATGTTTTTCTTTAAGAAATACAGCTCCATTGTAGATTGTCCCAATCTCGGCCTCCAAATCCATTTCCATGCGGTCGCCGATTAAAACATCCTCCCCTGCTGTCATTATCACGTGACCAACTGCAAGAACCTCCATGGTGTTGTAATTAAAACGGACAAAATCAGCAGTCAGTTTCCTGCCTTTTTTTGTTATGACCGCATTGCCTTTTGCAATATATTGATCGGTTTTATGGTCGTAGTTCATTTCGTCTGCAACGATATGCCAGGGTTCTGCAGAATCATCATCAAAAAATCTATCCTGAATTTCAGCACAAACACAAACAGGAAGGGCAGCCAAAATAATAAGCAAGATAGACATGCAAGCCATAATATGAGCCGCTTGCCCAATTCTATATCTTGCTCGATAACCAGGAATAAAAATCTTTATACGATCTATAAAACAGATTGCGGATATGAAATGAGAGTTTTGAAAGTGATTCATGTTATAAAAAGAAAAGGCAATTAAATCCATTCAATACGACTATCTGAATTTTTTCTTTCAACAATTTCTCCTATAATATAGCTCTTTTCGCCCATAGCGCTGAGTCTTTCCAGCACATCCTGAGCAACTTCTTCAGGCAATACAGCTATCATACCGATACCATTATTAAAAGTGCGCAGCATTTCTTTTTCAGATATATTGCCGGCCCGCTGTAAAAATGGAAAAACAGGAGGAATATCCCAGCTTCCCTTTCTTATCACAACATTACAATATTCAGGAATAATTCGAAGTATGTTATCGCCGATACCTCCGCCTGTTATATGTGCAAGACCCAAAATAGGAACATCTCTATTAATACGATAAATAGTATCTGAATATATTTTCGTTGGAATAATTAGTTCTTCTCCCAAAGTTTTGCCTAACTCAGGCACATAGCTATCAATTTTCAACTTTAAAATATCAAAGCATATCTTGCGTACAAGTGAATATCCATTACTGTGAAGCCCGCTTGATGCAATACCAATAAGTTTATTACCTGCGCGAACCTCAGAACCTTCAATAATTTTACTCTTATCTACGATTCCTACAGCGAAACCAGCCAGATCGTATTCGTTATCCTTATAAAATCCAGGCATTTCAGCAGTTTCGCCACCTATTAGAGCGCATACAGCCTGTCTGCAACCCTCAGCAACTCCCTTTATGATTTCAGTTACAGTATCTGTTTTCAGTTTGCCTGTTGAAAGATAATCAAGAAAGAAAAGCGATTTTGCCCCCTGAACAACAATGTCATTGACACACATTGCGACGAGATCAATACCAACTGTATCGTGTTTACCCATCATAAAAGCAATTTTAAGTTTGGTGCCGACACCGTCTGTAGAGCTAACAAGAACCGGCTTTTCCATACCGGCAATATTGAGCGAAAAAAGGCCCCCGAACCCTCCTATTTCACCAATAACACCGGTTCTGGGAGTTTGTTTTGCTATTTCTTTAATTTTATTGACCAGGGCATTCGCTTTATCTATATCTACACCTGCATCAGCGTAAGTAAGAAAATCAGTCATATAAATCTCCCCAAATTACTACCACCTAAGTTGAGCAATTTTTTACTCGACCTGCACCAATCTCTTGCGCATCAAGATCTTGGCACATTTTTTCGCAAAAAATCGCT